>CAZUKI010000034.1:0-8562 GCA_964620785.1 uncultured Aestuariivirga sp. | reverse complement strand
AGGCCTGGGTTGCCGCCATTCCGGATGATCCCTTCCAGCGCAGCAATGTCTTCGCGCTGAAGCGCGGGCGTTCGAAACGCACCATCGTGCTGACCGGGCATTTCGACACGGTGTCCTATGATGACTATGGCGGGTTGGCGGAACTCGCCCTTGATCCGTTCCGGCTGGCGCCCGCCCTCATCAAGACGCTTGAAGCTGGGTCACTGGCGAGACGCGACCTTGAAAGCGGCGCCTTCCTGCCGGGACGGGGATTGCTCGACATGAAGGCCGGGCTTGCCGCCGGGTTGTCGGCGATGGAACACCATGACGGCGAGGCAACGCTGCTGTTCATGGGTGTTTCCGATGAGGAGGAACGCTCTGCCGGGGCCCGCGCCGCAGTGCCGCAACTCAAGGCGCTGCAGGCAGAACTCGAACTTGAGATCGCGCTTGTCATCAATCTCGATGCCACCTCCGACCAGGGCGACGGCACCGGCGGCCGGATCGTCACCTATGGCTCGATCGGCAAGCAGTTGCTGTGCGCCCATGTGGCGGGCAAGGCTGCGCATGCCGGTTATCCGCAGGACGGCGTCAATGCGGCTTATGTGATGGCGGAACTGGTGCGAGCCATCGAACTGGCACCGGAACTCTCGGAAGCGACCGGCGCGGAAGTGGCGGCACCGCCGGCAACGCTGTTCGCCAAGGATGGCAAGCAGGGCTACAACGTCACAACTCCGGCCAGCGCCTTTGCCTATTGGAACACCATGCAGCACAGGAGGTCCGGCGCGGAGGTGCTCGACATCGCCATGGGGCTCGCCGCCAAGGCAGTCGCGGCGGCGGAAGACAGGACGGGACAGGCCATTGCGCTCAGGCGGGCTGCGGAATTTGCGAAGCCCGAATTTCACGCCGACCCGGCGCTGGCCCTGCCCGACCAGTCAGCGCAGGCCTTTGCAGCACTGGCGCAACAGAATGCCATCGTGACACCGACGGTCATCCTTGGCTTCGCCTCCATTCCCTATCCGGCGGTCCTGCTCAGGGACGCGAAGTTGCGCGCCAGCATCGCAAAGGCGGTGACGGCGCATGGCCTCGGCGAGGTCGAGTATTTCGCGGGCATCTCCGATGTCAGCTTCTATGGCGAGGCGGCAGGTGACCTTTCGGTTGTGGCCGCCAACACGCCGATCTGGGGAAAGGGCTTCACCATGCCGGAAGCCGGAGGCTGGCCCGCCATCAACATCGGCCCCTGGGGACGGGATTACCATACGCCGCTGGAACGGCTGCATGCGCCCTACGCTTTCGAAACGCTGCCGCGCGTGCTGCTCTCGGTCATTGATGCGGTGACGAAACTTGGCTAGAGGCAGGGCCGCAGTTTCACGGAGGAACAAATGGCATTGAAGAGAATTGGCGTCGGCAAGCGCATGAGTGCGGCCGTCATCCACAACGGCATGGTGTATCTGGCAGGCTTCACGCCGGACAAGGCGCTGGGCAAATCGGTTGCCGAGCAGACCAAGGACATCCTCGGCCAGATCGACGCCACGCTGAAAGCCGCCGGGACCGACAAGAGCAACATCGTCAAGGCCAACATCTGGCTTACCGACATCAAGACCTGGGCCGAGATGAACACGGCGTGGGACGTATGGGTGACGCCCGGCCAGACGCCGGCGCGGGCCACTGTTGAATCAAAGCTCGCTGCCCCCGGCATCGATGTGGAGATCATGGTTGAGGCCGCAATCGTCAAGAAGGCTGCAAGGCCATCGACGGCAAAGCGGCCCGCCAAGAAGAGCGCCAAGAAGGCGAAGAAGGCTGCGAAGAGGGGCCGCTGAACGGCTGACCCCTAATGTGAATCCTGCCAGCCGAACCACAGATACGCTCCCTTGAGATAAAGGGGGCGGAAGGCCGGCAGGGGAAATTTTGCAAGGCGGCGCGTGATGACGGCAGGCACCTCATCGCGCGCCTTCTTTTCATCAAGCATCATGCGTGCCACAGCCCGTCCGCACCAGCTGGCCATGGCAACGCCATTGCCGTGATAGGCGAGCGACGTCCACACGGACTTGCGCTCATCGAGGGCGCCGGCATAGGGCACGAGATCATGGGCGAGGCAGACGAAGCCGCGCCAAAAGTGGCTGATCTCGACCGATGACCAGGCAGGAAAGAGCCGGTGGAAGGTGGCAGTGAGAAGCTGCTGGTAGCCTGCGGCGGCGGCCGCAGAAGAGTCCGTTCCGCCACGCCCGCCGAAGAGGAAGCGGTTGTTGGGCAGCAGCCTGAAGTAATGCAGCAGGTTGCGGCTGTCATAGGCCATGGTTGAGGACGTCCAGCCCTGTGCCGCCATCTCAGCTTCGCTCAGGGGCCGCGTGACAATGACGTTGGAGAGGGCCGGAAGGATGCGTCCGGCATGGCGTGTTGAGATGTCTTCCGGCGTGTAGCCGTTGCTTGCGACCAGCACGCGGGCGGCAACGAGGTGGCCATGCTCCGTATACAGATGATGCTTGCCGTCGCGTTCCTCCCAGCGGTTCATTCTTGAAAGCGGAAAGAGCCGGGCTCCTGCCTTGTGGGCGGCGCGCGCCATGCCGCGGGCATAGTTGAGCGGATGGATGCCGAAGCCAGTCTTGCCCATAAGGGCGCCGTGAAATTGCGGACCGTGAATGCCGCGTTCCTTCAGGGCCTCCTGCGGCAGGACTTCGCTTTCCTCGCCGAAGGTCGCGCGCATGAATTCCTGCTCGGCCCTGAATTCCTCGAGACGATTGGGCAGATGCGCCAGCGTGGCCTCGCCTTCGCCATGCTTCCAGATATCGATGGCGTGGCGTTCGGCATTTTCGGCAACGAGGGCAATACTGTCCTTCATGGTGCGATAGAAGGCGCGTGTTGCCTCCAAACCGTAGCGCTTGATCATGGTGTCATAGGAAAGCTTGTGGCTGCCGATGCAGGCAAAGCCGCCATTCCTCCCCGAGGCGCCCCAGGCGATGGCGCCAGCTTCGAGCAGGCAGACGTCAACGCCGCGTCCTGCCAGTTCGATTGCCGCTGAAAGACCGGTGAAGCCGCCGCCGATGATGGCGACATCGCAGGTGGCATCACCGCTGAGCGGGTCAAGCGTCAGGTCAAGTGGATCGGCCGAGGATTCCCAGTAGCTTGCAGCGGGATTCTCGAAATGAAGGGCGTCGGGATGGACAATATGCATCGCCTCTATGTGCCATATTCTGGCCACATCTCAAACTATGGTGCGGCGCACAATCGATGTTTCCGGCTTGGGGCCGCGCATCATTCCGTCAACCAGCTTCCGCTGCGGCCAGTGGCTTCGTGCCGGCCCCCGGGAGTTCCAGCGAGGGTTCATGTTCAGAGGTCTTTGCGCCGCGTTTGCGGCTGTCTTCCTTTTTGTCGCACCGGCATCAGCCGCCAGTTCCGGCTTTGCCTCCTATTACAAGTCAGGCCACCGCACCGCCAATGGCGAGCGCTTCAATCCACATGGCCTCACCGCCGCGCACCGCTCGCTGCCCTTCGGCACCAAGGTCAAAGTCACCAATCTCCGCACCGGAAAGTCGGTTGTCGTCCGCATCAATGACCGTGGCCCCTTCATCAAGGGCCGGGTGATCGACCTGTCGCTTGGCGCTGCCAGGGTGATCGGCCTCACGGCCTCGGGCGTTGCCAAGGTGTCGTTCGCCGTCCTGCACTAGTTGCGCAGCCGCGGAAGCGGCGCCGTTGATAGCCTCCGGAAGTTTTGCCAGTCTCTGACCTGTAGGCACATGTCCTGATTGCGAAAGCCCTTGCGCTTTTGCATTGAGGACATGTTTCGTGGAGACTGGCATGCGCATTGTCTATTCCGAGGATCACCGCAAGCATTTCGCCCAGGGCGAAGTCTATGGCGGAGAACTTGTCACGCCGTTCGAGCGGCCGTCGCGCATGGAATATATCCTGCGCGAGTTGAAGCGGCGGAAGATGACGGACATCGTGGCACCCGCCAAGCCCGACATGAAGGCGATCAGTCGTGTGCATGACGCTGGCTATCTCGCCTTCCTGAAAAACGCCTGGAAGGAATGGACGGCGGCGGGCTATCGCGGCGAAATCCTGCCGACCGCCGTTCCCAACCGCTCATTGCGCCAGAAACTGCCGCGCCTGATCGATGGCAAGGTGGGCTACTATACACATTCGGTAGAAACGGCGATCACCGCCGGAACCTGGGAGGCAGCCCTTGCTTCGGCTTCGGTTGCCCTGACGGCCGGGAAAATCCTGGCAGGCGGGGCACGGTCTGCCTTCGCGCTCTGCCGCCCGCCCGGGCACCACGCCCATGACGATCTCTATGGCGGCTATTGCTTCCTCAACAATGCGGCAATCGCCGCGCAGGCCTTCATCGATGGCGGCGCCCGCCGGGTTGCGATTCTCGATGTGGACTTCCATCACGGCAACGGTACCCAGGACATTTTCTATGAGCGCGATGACGTGCTGTTCGTCTCGCTGCATGGCGCGCCCGAAGATGCCTATCCGCATTTCCTCGGCTATGCGGATGAACGTGGCTCCGGAAAAGGCGAAGGCTTCAATGTCAACTATCCGCTGCCACGAGGCAGCACTTTCGCCAGATGGTCGGAGGCCCTGAAGGATGGCCTCAGGAAGATCGCACGCTTCAAGCCGGATGTCGTGGTGGTGTCGCTCGGCGTTGATACATTCGAAAAGGACCCGATCAGTTTCTTCAAGCTGAAGTCGGCCGACTTCACGGCCTATGGCCGGATGATTGCGGGCCTCAAGCTGCCGACACTCTTCGTGATGGAGGGCGGCTATGCCATCGAGGCGATCGGCGTCAACACGGTGAATGTTCTGGAGGGGTTCGAGAATGGCTGAGGTTGCGGTGGCAGTGACGCAGATGGCATCGCGCCATGATGTGGCGAAGAACTGCGATGCCGCGGAGGAATTGACACGCAAGGCGGCGGCGGCAGGCGCGCAACTCGTGCTGCTGCAGGAACTTTTCGACAATGACTATTTCTGCATCGAACAGCACGCGGGCTTCCTGGAGCTTGCCCATGAACTCGACCGGCACCCCACGGTCGCACGCTTTGCGGCACTGGCGAAGGAGCTTGGCATCGTCCTGCCGGTCAGCGTCTTTGAACGGGCCGGCAATGTCCATTTCAACACCACCGTCATTGTCGATGCCGATGGCAGGCGGCTTGGCCACTACCGCAAGACCCACATTCCGGATGGCCGCGGCTATCAGGAGAAATTCTATTTTTCCCCCGGCGACACGGGTTTCAAGGTGTGGGACACGGCGGTGGGGCGGATCGGGCTTGGCATCTGCTGGGACCAGTGGTTTCCGGAAGCGGCACGGGCCATGGCGCTGATGGGTGCTGAACTGCTGCTCTACCCCACGGCGATCGGCTCCGAGCCACCGAGTCCCGGTTATGATTCGAGCAGCCACTGGCAGAACACCATGCGCGGCCACGCCGCCGCCAACATCATGCCGCTCCTGGCATCAAACCGCATCGGCCGTGAAACGGCACCAGACGGGCGCTGGGACAATTTCTATGGCCGCAGCTTCATTGCCGACCACCAGGGCGAGAAGGTGCAGGAGATGGACCGCAGCGAGGAAGGTTTCCGCCTCCATCGCTTCGACCTCGGCGCCATTGGCACGTTGCGCCGCTCCTGGGGCCTGTTCCGCGACAGGCGGCCCGAAATGTATGGCGCGCTGATGAGCCTCGACGGACGTGCAAGGGCCTGAGGCGCCCTTGGCAGTGGACAGGGGCTACGGGCTTGGTTAGAGCCACGCCCGGCACAACAGGGAATTCAGGACATGGCCGGACGGCTTCAAGGCAAAACCGCACTCGTCACTTCGGCAGCGCAGGGCATCGGGCGGGCCAGCGCCATTGCCATGGCGGCAGAGGGCGCTTCGGTCGTCGCCACGGACATCAATGAAGTCCTGCTCCAGGCCCTTGCCAAGGACCATCCGGCAATCCGGGTGATGCGGCTTGATGTCACAAAGAACGAGGATGTGGAGAAGGTTGCCGCCGCTGTCGGTGCGCCGGACGCGCTGTTCAACTGCTCAGGCTTTGTGCATTCCGGCACCATCATGGATGTGACGGACAAGGACTGGGATTTTGCCTTCGAACTCAATGTCCGGGCGCATTACCGGATGATGCGGGCCTTCACGCCGGGCTGGCTTGCCAAGGGCAAGGCCTCGATCATCAACATGGCCTCGCTCGCCTCCTCGGTGAAGGGTGTTCCCAACCGCTTCCTCTATGGAACGAGCAAGGCGGCAGTCATCGGCATGACCAAGGCCATGGCGGCGGATTTCATCGCCAAGGGCATCCGCGTCAATGCCATCTGCCCCGGAACCGTCGATACGCCATCGCTGCACGACCGCATGCGCGCCACCGGAGACTATGAGAAGGCCCATGCCGCCTTCATCGCGCGGCAGCCCATGGGCCGGCTCGGCAATGCAGAGGAAATCGCCGCCCTGGTTGTTTACCTGGCAAGTGATGAAAGTTCATTCATCACCGGGCAGGCCATCAACATCGACGGTGGCTGGTCGGTCTGAGACGGCACCCGAAGTCCTGTGAAGCCGGGGTTTGAGTCAACCCCATTGGCAAGCCTTGTCAATCCGGTCTAGCATCGCGGCAAGCCGCCGGCACAAGGCGGACATGTGGGTTCGGTGACATTTCCTCTGGCAGGCTTGTGGCCTGACTGGAATGCGCCTGCAGGAGCAAGGCATCTTGGGTTCTGAAACGACCGCCATCGATGTTCGAGGCGTCAGCAAGGTTTTCAAGGGACAGGGCCAGGACGAGGTGAGGGCACTCGACAATGTGTCGGTTGCCATCCGCCAGAACGAGTTCTTCACGCTGCTGGGTCCGTCGGGTTGCGGCAAGACCACGCTTTTGCGTCTCATCGCCGGTTTTGATTTCCCGAGCGAGGGTGAAATCCGCCTCTATGGCGAGGACATCGCGGTGCTGCCGCCCTACAAGCGGCCGGTCAACACGGTGTTCCAGAACTATGCGCTGTTTCCGCACATGACGGTGGCGCAGAACATCGGCTTCGGTCTCGAGATGCTCGGCAAGCCGCGCGAGGAGATCGCCGCGCGGGTCAGCGAGATGCTGGCGCTTGTGCGGATGGCCGAACTCAAGGACCGCCGCACCAGCCAGATTTCGGGCGGCCAGCAGCAACGCGTGGCGCGGGCGCGGGCCCTGGCGCCACGGCCCAAGGTGCTGCTGCTCGACGAGCCGCTCTCGGCGCTTGATTTCAAGCTGCGCAAGGACATGCAGATCGAACTCAAGCGCCTGCAGCACGAGACCGGCATCACCTTCATCTTCGTCACCCACGACCAGGAAGAGGCGCTCACCATGTCAGACCGCATCGCGGTCATGAGCAAGGGACGCATCCTGCAGGTGGGAAGCCCGCAGGACATCTACCTGCGGCCTTCGGAGCGTTTCGTCGCCAATTTCATCGGCGACACGAATTTCCTCAAGGCACGCACGATGGGCAGCAAGGGCGGCAAACTTAAGCTCGACCTCGAATGCGGAGGAACGATTTCCAGCGAAATGCCGCCGGAGGGCGTGAGCGTCGGCAGCGTCACCGTGGTGGTGCGGCCGGAAAACGCCGCCATCACTGCCGTCAAGGGCAGCGACTTCACGGGCGTCGTCGAGAATGTCGTCTATTTCGGAACGGACACCCATGTGCATCTCAAGCTGTCCGATGGTTCACCCTTCATCATCCGCCAGCAGAACGCGGCCGGCACCGCCTCATCCGTGAAGACCGGTGACAAGGTGGGCATCACGGTGGCGGAGGGCACGGCCCGCGTGATCAGGGACTGAACATGGCAACAGCCGCCGAAATTGCCGAATCCGCCAAGCGTGCTGACATCCGCCAGCGCTGGTGGCTGACTGCACCGGCGCTGTTCATCATCTTCATCGCAGCCATCGGCCCACTCGCCATCGTGCTGCTTTATTCGTTCATGGTGAAGGGCGACTATGGCGACGTCAAATACTGGCAGTTCTCGACGGATGGCTGGTTCGGCGTGCTGCTCGAGCGCGACATGTTCGACGATACCGTGTCGCTCGCCAGCGCCCACATGTCGATCTTCTGGCGCTCGATCAAGCTGTCGCTGCTGACCACGCTGGTCACCTTCATCTTCGGCTTCCCGACCGCCTATTTCATTGCAACGCGGCCGGAAAAATCGCGTGACCTGTGGCTTTTCCTCGTGACCATTCCGTTCTGGACCAACCTGCTCATCCGCACCTACGCAATGATGGAGGTGATCCGCACCGAGGGCCTGCTCAACACCGTACTGTTGGCGCTAGGCGTCATCAGCACGCCGCTGCAAATCCTCTACACAGACACAGCCATCATGCTCGGCATGACCTATGTCTATCTGCCGCTGATGGTGCTGCCGCTCTATGCCAGCATGGAAAAGCTCGATTTCCGGCTGGTGGAGGCTGGATATGATCTCTATGCCTCGCGCTTCCGGGTGCTGTGGCGGATCATCATTCCGCTGGTCAAGCCAGGCATCGTGGCGGGTTCCATTCTCGTCTTCATCCCGTCGCTCGGTGCCTATGTGACGCCGCGCGTCCTCGGCGGCGGCAAGAGCCTGATGATCGGCAACCTGATCGACCTGCAATT
>CAZUKI010000033.1:15895-17032 GCA_964620785.1 uncultured Aestuariivirga sp. | reverse complement strand
CCGCCCGAATCCACGATGTCATCGATGAGGATGCAGCTCTTGCCCTTCACTTCGCCGATGATGTTCATGACTTCGCTTTCACCAGCGCGCTCGCGGCGCTTGTCCACGATGGCAAGCGGGCAGTCGAGACGCTTGGCAAGCGCCCTGGCGCGCACCACGCCACCAACGTCGGGCGATACTACCACGGTGTTGGCGACATCATTGTGCTGGCGGATGTCGCGCACGAAGACCGGACCAGCGAAAAGGTTGTCGGTCGGAATGTCGAAGAAGCCCTGAATCTGCCCGGCATGCAGATCCATGGTGAGAACCCGGTCGGCCCCGGCATGGGTGATGAGGTTGGCAACGAGCTTTGCGGAAATCGGCGTGCGCGGGCCGGGCTTCCGGTCCTGGCGGGCATAGCCGAAATAGGGAACGACTGCGGTGATGCGCTTGGCCGAAGCGCGGCGCAGCGCGTCGATGATGATCAGCAGTTCCATCAGGTGGTCATTGGCCGGAAAGCTTGTGGACTGCACCACGAACATGTCCTGGCCGCGCACGTTCTCCTGAATCTCGACGAAGATCTCCATGTCGTTGAAGCGCTTGACCACCGACTTTATCATGGGCGTCTGGAGGTAGCCGCCAATGGCCTCGGCGAGCGGTCGATTGCTGTTGCCGGAGATGATCTTCATCATGGGGTCGGGACTCGCGGGAGGGCCGGATTGGCGCGGTCTATAACAACCGCATGACGCCCTGCCTAGGCCCACTCTGCCGCAGTGCACAAATATCGTGAATGCTTGCTATGCAGGGGTGCCGCCCCTAGCGGAACCCCTGGATCAGCTTGAAAATGCCTTCTGCCGCCGCTTCGCTGGCAAACTGCGCGTTCTCGCCCCAGCCCTGGTCGAGGGAGCCAGTGGCCACCGCATTCTCCTGGACGATCTCGCCCAGCACCTTGCCGTCGGGGCCGGCCACGGTCCAGACCAGCTTGACCTTCTGTTCCGGCCCCTCGGCTGAACCGAGCGTCACCTTGCCGGTGATCAGCAATGCGTCGGTGCTGCGCCCGGCCTGCACCGGCCAGCCCGCCTCCTTCAGCACATTGCGCATGGCCGCCGTCAATTCGCTGTTGCCCTTTCCCTTCGCGCCAATGACCACCGGAACGGC
>CAZUKI010000033.1:14396-15795 GCA_964620785.1 uncultured Aestuariivirga sp. | reverse complement strand
CAGCGAACAGGCCGCAAGGGACAACGCAATGAGAAGCAGGAACTGGCGCATCACCGCTTGATCATGTCCACCGGATAAGTTGAAACGGGTGCCGGCTTGCCTTCGGTCAGGACATAGGTCCGCCCCAGGCAGTACGCGGCATTGGCGTCGGAGTTCATCAGCACCATGTGGGCGAAGAACACCATGCCCGCCCCCAGCGGCTGCGGATTTCCGGCATAGAACATCGGATAGTCCATCCAGCTCGGCGTGAACTTGGCCCCCAGCGAATAGCCGCAGGCATTGAGCCGGTGCGCCGCCATGCCATGCGCATCCATGACCTTGGCATGGGCCGCAAACACATCGCCGGCCGTATGCCCCGGCCGCAGTTTCTGCTCGACGGCATCAAGTGCTTCTTCGCAGGCTGCAGCCATGCGCCGTTGCATGTCCGTCGGCTTGCCGATGATCAGCGTCCGCATGAAGGCGGCATGATAGTGGCGATAGACCCCGGCAAACTCCAGCGTCAGTTGATCACGCCTGGACAGCTTGCGCCGCCCCGACTTGTAGCGGCAGAGCAAGGCATCACGGCCTGAGCCGATGATGAATTCGTTGGCGGGATAATCACCGCCGCCCGCAAAGATCGCGGCCTGCTGTGCGGCAAGAATGGCACCTTCGTCGGCACCTGACTTCGTTGCCCTGATCGCCGCCTTGAGTGCTGCATCACCGAGTGCCCCCGCCTTCTTGACGTATTTGAGTTCCGCCGGCGATTTCACCAGCCGCAGGACATCGACCAGTTCCGTTGCTTCGACAAGATCGCAGAAACCGGACAGCGCGGCATCGACAGCCCTGCCGTTGAAATGCGTGAGGCCATAACTCTTGGTTTCGATGCCAAGCCGCTTTCCGCGGGCCCCAAGGCTCCGCAGCATGTCGCGCAACTGGCTGGCCGGTTCGGCGCCCGCCGCATCGGTCCAGATCCTGATGTCCTCGATGATCGACGTATGCTGGGCCTGCCTTAGGTCCGCCGAACGCGTCAGCAGCGCCAACTCTCCATTCACCCCAACATAGAGACATTGGAAGAAGCAGAAGCCGAACGTGTCATAGCCGGTGAGCCAGTACATGCTTTCCTGCTGGAACAGCAGGATGCCATCCAGCTTGCGCTCCTCGAGGGCCCGGCGCAGCCGCGCCATGCGCATTGCAAATTCGTCGCGGGTGAAGTGCAGCGCCATGGCTAGACCAGCGCAATCGCCGCGATCAGCCGGCCATAGTCCTTTTCGCCCCGGTGCGTGGCCCGGCGGTAACTGAAGAACTGCGCCTCGTCGGTATAGGTGTCGAGGCCAAGATTGCGCGTGACACCAACCCCCGCCTGCTTCAGCCGCAACATCAGATATCCCGGCAGATCAAACATGTGATGGCCGTCCTTCGA
>CAZUKI010000033.1:12957-14296 GCA_964620785.1 uncultured Aestuariivirga sp. | reverse complement strand
GACCTCAATCGCCTCGGCGCTGTGCACCTGATAGGCGGTCGCCACTTGACCTTCCGCCACGCCAAGCTCCCGCGCCACGATGGCCCGGTTCATGGCTACGAGGTCCGGGTCATCGCCCGAGCCCAGCCCGCAGTTGAGCGATGTGAAGAGCCCCGTTGAATGTCCGCCGGCCCGCGTGAAGAAGCCGTGGGCAATGCCGGGATGTTTCAGTTCTTCTGTTTCAATCATCTCGCACCAAAGGGATAGGGCAACGCAACCTCCCGGCTTGCCGCCGCGAGCACCTTGAAGAGCTGGCCCATCTGGTCCGGATGCGCAAGCCGCGCCGAAGCAGCCACGAGATCCTGCCCCACCTTCTCCGGAACAGACTGGCGCAACATGGCGGTTCTTTGTTCGAGCCCCATCGCTGACAGGAACTCGCCCTGCGTGAGAAGACTGGCCTTGCCCAGCCCTCCCTTGGCAAGGCCGCGCGCCACGCTTTCAAAATCCACATGCGCCGTGATGTCGGCCTCGCCCGGAAAATCGGTGATGGCGCAGTGTTGATGCGCCTTCAGGGCCTGCAATGTGTCGCCGAAGGCGCTGCGGGTATGGCCATAGTCGATGACCAGGCAGAGGCCGCCGAGCCGCGCCAGGTGATCGCCAAGTGCCGTGGCAAAGGCCTCGCGGATCGTGTGGTCCTCCCAGACGCCTTCGCCACTGGCCTTGATCCGGAAGCTGCTCGGCTGCCGGACCATCTGCAGGCCCGCTTCCGTTGCAACAATGCGCCGTTCAAGGCTCTGGCCCTCATGGCGCTCGAACTGCCGGATCGGCAGGGCATCGAAGAATTCATTGGCGATGACGATGGTCGGCAACGCCGGAAGCGAAGCTATGTTGTCATGCCAGGTGGCCCGTGGCACCAGCCGCCCCTGCGCTTCGCGCAGCACCGGGCTCATCTCGACAAAGTGCACCTGTGCCGCCTTGGCGACCGGTTCCGCCTTCTGCAGCACGCGCAGCACATCGGCCATCAATGTCCCGCGCCCCGGCCCAAGTTCGACCAGCGCAAATTTCCGCGGTTTGCCCAGCGCCTCGAAGCCTTGCGCCACCCACACGCCGATGAGTTCACCAAAAACCTGGGAGATTTCCGGCGCCGTGGTGAAGTCGCCCGACCTGCCGAAGGGATCACGCGTCATGTAATAGCCATGCACCGGATGGCTGAGGCACAGTGTCATGTAGCGGTCGATGGCCATGGGCCCGTCCTCGGCGATCATGTCCCCGATGATGCCTGCAAGTGCGCTCATCCCGTATGCCGCGACCGGAGCAGAAGCCAGATGCCGACTGCAACCAGCGGCGCCGAATAGATCAT
>CAZUKI010000033.1:1214-12857 GCA_964620785.1 uncultured Aestuariivirga sp. | reverse complement strand
TCCGCATTCACGAAATTGGCGACGCGCGCCAGGCCGAGGCCCACCGGCGTTGCCGCGGCACCGAGGTCGAGCATCTTGTCCAGCGTCTGGCCATGCCGCCTGCCGTAGAAATAGCAGGCGATGACCACGCCAAGGAAACCGCCGTGGAAGGACATGCCCCCTTCCCAGGTGCGCAGGATCGAGAGAGGGTCATGCAAGTAGTCGAGGGGCTTGTAGAACAGGACATAGCCCAGCCTGCCGCCGAGGATGACGCCGGCAAGGAACCAAATGAAGAAGTCGTCAACCTGCGGCACCGTCAGCGTCGGCGCATTGGCCCCCCAGAGGCGCGGCGTCGAGACCAGGCGCTTCATGTACCAGGCCGCAAAGAGCAGGCCCGCCACATAGGACAGGGCATACCAGCGAAATTCCAGGGGGCCGATGGCAAAGGCCACCGGATCGACATTGGGAAACTGCAGGGCCGCGAGCAGGGTTGCGAACATGGCGGCAAGTTTGGCCGTCCGTGTGGATTCGGTCAAACCGCGCCTTCACCATCGGCTGCCGTTTCCCTTGCATTGCAGGCCCCGAGTTCCTAGCTACGGAGGCAATCAGGGATCCCGCACATGAACAACACCTCCTCCCGCTTTTTTGACGAATTGGCCAAACTCATGACCAATGCGGCAGGCGCCGCCCAGGGCGTTCGCAAGGAAGTGGATGGCCTCGTGCAGGCCCAGGTCGAACGCGTTCTCAACAACCTCAACATGGTGAAACGCGAGGAATTCGATGTTCTGCGCGACATGGCGGAGAAGGCGAGAGCCGAGAACGAGCGCCTTGAGAAGCGCATTGCCGAACTCGAGGCAAGGCTTCCGACTCGCACTGATTGAAGCCTCAACGGCAGACTCGCACAGGTTGCGCAAATTGTGACTATTCCACAGCTTTTAGGTGTGGAGGAATCAAGGCGGCCATTGCGGCGCAGATTCGTCCTGTGCAATTTTGACTCTGCCCAGCGGAGATGATTCGTCCGTTGGCGGAGGAATTGATGGCAATTGCCGACGCACGCCAACTGGAATTTGCCAACCCGCTTGACCGGGTAGAGATGCTTGCCGAGCAGCGCCACTGGCCCCTGGACCGCATGAGCGAGTTCGAGGCGGTAATGACCGTCAATGGCGGCTGGTGCAATCTCGACCTCACCATGGCCTGGCGCGACGAGCTTGAGCTTCTCCAGACCACCTGCAGCTTCGACCTGCGCGTGCCGCTTGCCCGCCAGACGGAAGTCATGCGCCTGATCTGCCTGATCAATGCCAGGCTGGTGCAGGGCCATTTCGACTTCTGGCCAAAGGAAGGCATGATCCTGTTCCGCGAATCCCTCTCGCTGGCCGGGGCCGCCGAAGCCAATGAATCGCAGTGCGACAGCCTGATCCGGGCGGGCCTTGAGAACTGCCAGCGCTATTACCCTGCCCTTCAGCTCGTGATCTGGGCCGGGCAGAGCGCCGAAAGCGCCGTTGAAAACGCCCTTCTTGAAACGGCGGGCGAAGCCTAGCCATCATCCGGCTGGTGCTGCCGGCCTTTGCGGAAGGGATTTGCGCGCGTGAAAAAGCGCGCTAGTAGCTTGCCCCCATGACACTCAGACTGAAAGGAAGCCTCGTCCTCGTGGGCGCAGGCAAAATGGGCGGCGCCATGCTGGAAGGCTGGCTCAAGTCCGGGCTCGCCCCTTCGCAGATCGTGGCGCTTGATCCTGCTCCTCCACCCGAGGTGAAGGCGCTGATTGATGGCCATGCCATCAGCCACAATCCAGACCCGGCGAGCATCAGCGATGCCGAGGTGGTGCTGGTGGCCGTCAAGCCTCAGATGATGGATGACGTGCTGGCTGGCCTCACCACGCTTGCCAGCTCGAAGCCGCTTGTCCTGTCAATCGTTGCCGGCAAGACCATCGCAAGGCTCGCACATTTCTTTGGCGCAGATGCTGCCATCATCCGCACAATTCCCAATACACCAGCCGCCATCGGCCGCGGCATCACGGCCATGGCCCCCAACGCCCACGTCTCGGCCGCGCAAGAGGCATTGGCCGAACAGCTCCTGTCATCGATTGGCGAAGTGGTTCGCGTGCCCGCCGAAGAGCAGATCGATTGGGTAACCGCCGTTTCGGGCTCGGGGCCTGCCTATGTCTTCTGGCTGACGGAATGCCTTGCCGCAGCCGGTGAAAAGCTCGGACTTGCACCAAAACTTGCCGAACAGCTGGCGCGGGCTACCGTGGCGGGCTCAGGTGAACTTATGCGCCAGAGCGGCATCGATGCTGCAACCTTGCGCAAGAACGTGACCTCACCCAATGGCACGACTTACGCCGCCCTGCAGCACCTGATGGCGGAAGACGGCCTGAAGCCGCTCATGGAGCGGGCCGTTGCCGCCGCCGCAAAACGTTCAAAGGAGTTGGCAGGATGACCTCTGCTGCAATCACCTTCGCTGATTTTGAGCGCGTCGACATTCGTGTCGGCACCATCGTGGCAGCAGAACCCTTTCCAGAGGCGCGCAAGCCGGCCATCAAGCTCAGGATCGATTTCGGCGCAACCATCGGCGTCAAGAAATCTTCCGCCCAGATCACCAAGCACTACAACATTGATGAACTGGTGGGGCGCCAGGTGGCCGCCGTCGTCAACTTTCCACCGCGCCAGATCGGCCCCTTCATGTCGGAGGTGCTGACCCTCGGCTTTCCCGACGGAGAAGGCAGCGTGGTGATGATCGCCCCGGACAAGCCGGTGCCCAACGGCGGCAAACTTTTCTAGAACGGAACCTCGTCGTCGAGGTCACGGCTGAAGCTGGGCTTTGCCCCGCCGCCCGAACGCGGACGCTCCATGGGTGAGGCGGAACCGAAATCATCGCCGCCGCCGTAGCCGCCGGCACTGTCGCCACTGCCCGGACGCCCGCCCAGCATGGTCAGTTCGCCGCGGAAGTTCTGCAGGACCACTTCGGTCGAGTATTTTTCGACGCCGTCCTTGTCGGTGTATTTCCGGGTCTGCAACTGGCCCTCGATGTAAACCGTCGAGCCCTTCTTGAGATACTGTTCCGCCACCTTGGCGAGGTTCTCATTGAAAATGACCACGCGGTGCCACTCGGTCTTTTCCTTGCGCTCGCCCGAGGACTTGTCGCGCCAGCTTTCCGAAGTCGCCAGTGACAGATTGACGATCGGCCTGCCGTCCTGGGTGTGCCGCACTTCCGGGTCACGCCCCAGGTTGCCCACCAAAATCACCTTGTTGACCGATCCAGCCATCACACGTCTCCCGAACACTGTTGTCGTGGAGGGGGCTTACACCTTTGCCCCGAAGGGAACAGGCCTGAGCTCCAGCTATCCACAGTTCTCTATATGTTCCAGTCAGGGTCAAAAAACAAGGCCCCGGAACTTTGCGTTGCGGGGCCTCATCAATGTCCGGCGGCAGTACAGCGCGGGCGCATCAGCTGCGGCTCGTCAGGGGCAGGAACTTGCCCAGGGACTTTTCCTTGCGGGCGACCGGGGCTTCCTTGCGGGCCTGGGCAGCGCGCGTATCCTGCATCATTGCAGTGTTGTAAACGTTTGAATAAGTTTCAAAAATCCAGTTCATGGCGATCTCCTTTTCTCTTGTTCACAAGATATATTTCGGCGCCCAAAATCACAAACTGGGAAATCTGACATGAAGCATTAGAAAAAGTTACACGTTCTGTGCTATGAGCCCGCCATGTCCCGCCGCCTGCCATCCCTCAATGCCATGAAGGCCTTTGAAGCTGCTGCCCGTCACCAGAGCTTCACCGATGCCGCGGGCGAACTGTTCGTGACCCATGCCGCGGTGAGCCGCCATATCAAGGAGCTCGAGGACTACCTCGGCACCGAACTTTTCACCCGCACCGGCCGTGGCGTGAAACTGACTGACGCCGGCCGGCGCTTCGGTAGTCAGCTCACCCCCCTGTTCGACCAGCTTTCCGAGGCGGCGCGCGAAGCGGCGGCAGTCGGCGCCACCCGCTCCCTCAAGGTATCGGTCGAGCCGTCGATCGCTTCCCGTTGGCTGGTGGGGCGTCTCGGCAAGTTCTCCGAACTTCATCCCGACATCGACCTGTCGATCGATCCCAACTCCAAGCTGACCGATTTCTATGCCGATGATGTCGATGTGGCGATCCGCTATGGCCGCGGCCCCTGGGACGATGTGGAAGCAGCCAAGCTCTCCGAAGTGGTGATCTTCCCGGTCTGCGCCCCACAGTTGCTTGAAGGCAAGTTGCCCTTCACCCTTGAGAAGCTTGCAAATGAAACCCTGCTCCATGAGCACCGCAAGCAATGGTGGATGGACTGGCTGACCTTTGCCGGCTTCAAGGGCGAAATGGACTGGCGTGGCACCATCTTCCAGAACCACCTTGCCATCGAAGCCGCCGAAGCCGGGGCGGGCTTCGCCCTCGCTGACCAGATCCTCGTCACTGATTCTCTTGTGGAAGGCTGGCTGAAACGCCCCTTCACCATCGACATGAAGGATCACGGCAGCTATTGGTTCGTGCGCAAGAAAGGATCGCGGGAAACAGCGCCAGCACGTGCCTTTCGCGAGTGGCTCATGGGCGAGATGGTGGAAACCAATCGCAAGTTCGTGGGCATCAAGGCGAAGGACAAGGAAATCAGGTCAACGGCCGAACCCGCCAGAGAAAAAGTCTGAGATGCCACGCAAGAAAAAATATGACTGCCTGAAGTGCCCCGGCTACTGCTGCTCCTATCCAGTGATCGAGGTAAAGGACCGCGATGTAAAGCGCATCGCCAAGCATTTCGATCTTCCGCTCAAGGTCGCCGAGAAGAAATTCTTCAAGTCTGCCTCTGGCTACAAGCGCGTCATGCGCCGCAAGGCCGATACGCATTTCGGCAAGATCTGCCAGTTCTTCGACACCGAGGCGCGGCGCTGCACGATCTACGAGGCAAGGCCCTCGACCTGCCGTGAGTTTCCCGGCGATGACAACTGCGGCTATTGGGATTTCCTGGCCTTCGAGCGTGAGACGCAGGAAGACGAGAACCACATCGCCAGCACCTGGAATATCGAGAACTAGCAGCAACGCTACCGTCATCACAGCTTCGTGATGGCGGCAGCAATTCGGCATCGCTCCGTGCTAGCTTTCAGCCATGCGTGGCAGCTTCGTCCCTGCGCCGGCCTTTCGCCTGATGCTGGCGCTGGCAATCGCCCTGGCGCTCATTGCTGGTCCAAGGCTGGCGCTTGCCCAGTCTGCCGACCTCGATCGTCTCTTTGCTGAACTCAGGGACCCGGCCGCCGTTGCCAGGGCCCAACAGACGGAGGCGCGGATCTGGAATCTCTGGATGCATGGCGGCACGGCGGCAGAGAATGAGGAACTGGCCCGGGCCACGCAGGCCATGAATGGCGCCGATCCGAGCGGTGCCGAACGCCGCCTCAATGACCTCATCGGCAGCACGCAGGGTTTTGCCGAGGCCTACAACAAGCGCGCAACCCTCTACTTCCTGATGGGACGCTACGATGAGTCCCTTGCTGACATTGAAAGAACCTTGGATCTGGAGCCGCGCCATTTCGGGGCACTCTCCGGGCGCGGCATGATCCTGCAACGCCTGGGGCGCGATGCCGAGGCCATTGCCGCCTACAAGGATGCATTGACCATCAACCCGAACATGGAAGGCGCACGCGCCGCCCTTGAACTCCTCGAGAGGCAAACTCCTGACCTCTAGGTTTTCGACTGGCCGCCATTCCCACTCAATTCGGCAATGACTTGTTCATGTTGCTTTGCATGATGCGCGAAACGCCCGCAACCAGTGCTTGAAGCCAGGTGGTCATTTCACTCAATGTTAACGCGCGGGGACTAGTGCGATGCCGTGGGGGATGCCGAATAGCGAACGGAGCTAATTTTGCGATCTGGCAGTACCAGAATAGGCCTCACGCTGCTTGTCGTGCTACCCTTGCTGATGTCCGCCGTCGGCATGTTCTGGAGCACGTCCTACGTCCTGGATGGCATTTCCGTTAGCGTCAACAAGCAGGAAGAAGAACGCGCCTGGCAGGCCGTGATGTCGGCAATGAATTCGGCCCAGTCTCGTCTTGCCGGCACGGTTGCCGACAATGCCCGCTGGGATGACGCAGTCGTACACACCTATGGCACGCCGGACCTCCAGTGGTTCAAGGACACCTGGGGCGATTTTACTGACGGCACAAACTACAACTCGGCTTTCGTCGTCGCTCCGGATGGGCACACCATCGCAGCCTTCGCCAACGGCGAAGCGACCAGCCTCACCGCCGATCAGTTCCTCGGCCCACAGTTGCACAGGCTGCTGCCCGAGATTACCAACATCGCAGATGGCTTCACCACAAAGTCCACGCTGGCCGCAACGCCTCTCGGCTTCGCCATCATTTCGGCTGGCCCCGTGCTTCCCAGCACCGACAGCATCAGAATTCCCGCGGCAAAGGCCAATGTCCTCATCTATGGCCAGACACTGTCTCCAAAGATGCTTGCCGAGATCAGCAAGCAATATGCGGTCGATGATCTTGTCATCTATCCCGCAGCGACGCTGCAGCCCGCAACCCATTCACTCAAGGATGCCTGGGGCACCCCCGCCTTCACGGCCTCCTGGAACAACCGCACGCCCGGCGACGCCGCCAAGCAGGTCTATGCCTGGACCGCCGCCGCCCTGATCGCCTTCCTCCTCGCAGCGATGCTGCCGGTCTCCATCGTTCACTTCCTTGCCCTGCGCCGCCTGGCGCACAATGAACGGCAAGCCCATCGCGATGCGCGGCAGGACGTCATGTCCGGCTTGCCCAACCGCATTTCATTGCTCGAGCAGCTTGCCGCAAAACTTGAAACATCAGGGCCGGGTGAACTGGCCCTCCTCTTCATCGATCTCGATGGCTTCAAGGCCGTCAACGATGCCTATGACCATGCAACCGGCGACAAGCTGATCGCCGCCTTCGCGTCCGGTCTCAGGGTTATCGCCAATCAGGGTGAAACCCTGGCGCGGCTGGGCGGTGATGAATTTGCCATTCTCGTTGACCTTCCATCGGCTGCGGTTCGTGCCAAGAAACTCGCAGAAGCCCTTCTGCACTTTGTCCAGGAACCATTTGACATCAACGGCCGGACCGCGGCGATCGGCGCCTCGATGGGCATTGCCGAACACGGCGCTGAAGCCATCACGCCGGCAGAGCTCATGCGCCGCGCCGACATCGCCATGTATGAGGCCAAGCAGAACGGCCGCAACCAGTGGCGCCAGTTTGATCCCGCACTCGACCGCAAGCGCAGCGACGACTTCCAGATCGCCCGCGAAATGCGCGAGTTCATCGCGCGCGGCGAAATCGACGTGGCCTATCAGCCGGTCATTTCCGCTGTCGACCGCAAGATCATCGGTGTCGAAGCCCTTGCCCGCTGGCCCAAGAGTTCAGCACGCAAGCTGGAGCCCGGCCAGTTCATCCCTGTCGCCGAGGAACACGGCCTCATCAGGTGTCTCGGCGCGCTTGTCTTCGACAGGGCCTGCCGCGACATTTCCGCCTTTCCCGACATGCGCCTGTCAATCAATGTCTCGGCGGCGCAATTGACCAGTTCCACCTTCGCCAAGGACATGAAGGCGGTCGCAGTCAGGCATGATGTGTCGCCTCGCCGCATCCAGATCGAATTCACCGAGGCTGTGCTGAAACTCAATGCCCGCCGCGTCAAAACCGCCATCAGGGAGCTTCACGCCGAAGGCTTCAGCGTCGCGCTGGATGATTTCGGCACCGGCCAGTCCAGTGTTGGCCACCTTCAGGATTTTGCCTTCGACACGATCAAGCTGGATCGCAGCATGACGCGCAATGTCGCGTACTCACCTGAGGCCCAAAAGGTCGTGCAGGGCACGATCCTCATTGCCCAGGGACTTTGCGCCGAGATCACTGCCGAGGGCATCGAAAGCGAGGCCGAGGCAAAGATCATGCGTCTGGCCGGCTGCCGCCAGATGCAGGGCTTTCACTTTGGCCGTCCTCAGACGATCGAATCCCTGCGCCTGCTCATTCCTGCACGAAAGCAAAAGTCTGCGCGGTCGGCCTAGCGCCGCCTGCCGGGGCAACGATCAGACGGGAATCTTGACGCCGACGCGCAGGCCCCCGAGTCTGCTGTCCTCGAGCACGATGTCTCCGCCATGGGCGTGAGCGATATCGAGCGCGATTGCCAATCCAAGCCCCGTTCCCGGCTCGTCGAGGTTTCGCGCATTGTCGAGGCGCACAAACGGCCGGAAGGCATTTTCGCGCTGGTCGGCGGGAATGCCGGGGCCATTGTCGTCAACATGGATCCACAGGCGGTCTTCCTTCACTTCGCCCGACAACTGCACTTTCGTGCCGTAGCGCACGGCATTTGAAATGACATTGGTAAGCAGGCGGCGGAAGGACTTCAGCTTGAGCTTGACCTCGATGTCGGGAACGCCCGAGGCATCAATCTGGGCATCACTGTCTGGCCTGTCGCGCTCGACGGCTTCGACCGCTGCGGCAACCATGTCGCGCAGCTTCACGTCCGTCACCTGCTCGCCGCCATCGCCCTTGACGAAGGACATGTAGTCTTCAAGCATGTGCTGCATCTCGTCCACATCGGCAGTCAGTGGATGGATCTTGGGGTTGTCGCCCAACACTGCAAGTTCCAGCCGGAAGCGCGTCAGGATGGTGCGCAAGTCATGTGAAACGCCGGCAAGCATCGCCGTGCGCTGCTCCACATGGCGGGCAATGCGCCGCCGCATATCCATGAACGAAAGCCCTGCCTCGCGGATCTCAGAGGCACCGCGCGGCCGGAAATCCGTCGTGTCCCGCCCCATGCCGAAGTCCTTCGCTGCCTTTGAAAGCTCAATGATCGGCCGGATCTGGTTGCGCAGGAAGATCGCCGCAATGCCAAGCAGGAGCAGCGACGAACCCAGCATTAATGTCAGCAGGGTGGGTGTCGAGGACGCCCGCGCCCGTTCTGCATCGGTGATGACCTGAAAAATCAGGCCCGGCTCGACCTGCACCTGGATTTCGACATTGCCGTTCGCTGCATCGCTGTTGATGTAATGCGGCCTGTTGGTTTCGCGCGCCAGGTAGCGCTGCATCTTGTTGTCAAAGAGTTCATAGAATGCCGGCGTGCGGCTTTTCGGCAGTTCGGTGTTGCGCAGCACATGCAGCTCCCGGCGCAACCTGGTCCACGCCAGGTCTTCGACGTTCCGCGCCGCGGCCTCCGACTTGTCCGACTTCTCATAGAGATCAACCAGCAGGCCGATTTCACGCGCCAGCGACCGGCCGAGAATCTTCGTCACATTGTCCCAGTGCTGGTCGAGGATGAAGCCTGCCATCAGGCCCTGAAGCAGCAGCACCGGCACGATGAGGATCAGCATGGTGCGGCGGTAGAGCCCGGTGGGCGCATTGCGCTCCAGCCAGCGGTTGAAACTGTAATAGATGCCCTGGCTCATTCAAGTGACTCCGCTATGAGGCAGTAGCCCTGTCCCCTGATCGTTTGCAAGTGCCGTGGCACGGCCGGATCGTCTTCGATCTTCTGCCGCAGCCGCGTCACCAGCACGTCGATTGCGCGCGCTCCCTCATCCGCACCCGGCGGCTGCAACTGGCTGCGCTGCACCGCTTCGCCCCGTGCCTTCACAAGCGCCCGCAGGATATCCTTTTCGCGGCCGGTGAGATGCACCCGTTCTCCGCGCCGCTCCAGTTCGCCGCTCTCAAGCGCGAAAACATTCTCTCCGAAACGCACGCTCTGGGCCTGGCGCTGGGCCTGCCCCCGCCCGTGTCGCCTCAGGAGATTGTGCAGGCGCAGCAGCAGTTCTTCCGGCGCAAATGGCTTGACGAGATAGTCATCGCTGCCCGCCGCAAGTCCGTTGATGCGGTCTTGCGCTTCGCCCAGTGCCGAAAGCATCAACACCGGCACCGGCTTGCCTTCCTCGCGCATCGTCCTGGCAAGGCTCAGTCCGCTTTCACCCGGCATCATCACATCGAGGACGACCACATCGAAGGCAAGGCCCTCCATGGCTTTTCGCGCCTCGCTGGCATTGCTGGCCTGGGTCACGCGATAGCCATTCTGCGAAAGATAAGAAGCGAGAAGCTGGCGAATGCGCCGGTCGTCATCGACGATCAGGATATGCTGGTCCTCGCCGCGCACCATCACTCAGCCGATCCGCGCGTTGCGCCACGGGCGATCCATTGTTCCACGATCTCGCGGTTCTCATGGTTGACCAGTTGCAGCAGCAGTTCCTTGTAGAGTTGGCCATCGGCCTCTCCCGAATGGCGGATGGCGTCGCGGAATCGCTCGATCTGCGGGGTGATCAGCTTGAGCCACAGGCTCTCGCCGTCCTTCGTGAGATAGAGCAGGCGCTGTCTCCGGTCCTCGGTGCCTTCCTTCTGATAGACATAGCCCTTGGCGATGAGGTCCTTGAGGACCCGGCTCAGCGACTGCTTGGTAATGCGCAGGATGTCGAGAAGCTGCGCCACTGTCATGCCAGGGCTGCGGCCGACAAAATGCAGCACCCGGTGATGGGCGCGGCCAAAGCCGAGCTGCTCCAGCATGTCGTCTGCATCAGCCACGAAATCACGATAGGCAAAGAACAGCATCTCGACGAGTGCTGCCCCATCACTGTCGCTGAGGGTGCCATGCAGTTTTATGTCAGTCATGTTGACATATTTTCCAGCTGTGTTAGCGTCATCGACAAGTGGCTGCGCCCCGCATGTCAGGCTAAACCCCGAAAGCGGCGCCGCAACCCGTATCGCCATCTGTATCGCACGACTTGTTGCATTGCAAAATAGCCGGAGGTTTGAGTCATGTCTGCCGTCATCCCATTTGATAAGCGCGAAGGCTTCATTTGGTTCAATGGCGAAATCGTTCCCTGGCAAAGCGCCAAGGTGCATGTGCTCACCCACGGCCTGCATTACGCATCCTCGGTGTTCGAGGGCGAACGCGCCTATGCCGGCAAGATCTTCAAGTCGAAGGAACACACCGAACGCCTCCGCAAGTCTGCCAACATCATGGACTTCGACCTGCCCTACTCCGATGAGGAGATCATCAAGGCCAAGGATCTGGTGGTCGAGAGGAATGGCGGCGGCGACCAGTATGTGCGCCCCGTGGCCTTCCGCGGCTCGGAGATGATGGCCATCTCGGCCCAGCACAACAAGATTCACATGGCCATCGCGACCTGGGCCTGGCCTTCGATGTTCGATCCCGAAACCAAGATGAAGGGCATCCGGCTCGACATCGCCGAGTATCGCCGGCCCGATCCGCAATGCGCGCCAGTTCACGCCAAGGCCGCCGGCCTTTACATGATCTGCACGATCTCCAAGCACAAGGCCGAGAAGAAGGGCTATGCCGACGCCATGATGCTGGATTGGCAGGGCCGGGTTGCCGAATGCACCGGCGCCAACATCTTCTTCATCCGTGACGGTGCCCTGCACACGCCCATCGCCGACTGCTTCCTCAATGGCATCACGCGGCAGACCGTCGTCGAACTTGCCAAGAAGGAAGGCATCGAGCTCATCGAGCGCCGCATCATGCCGGAAGAACTCAAGACCTTTAATGAGTGTTTCCTCGTGGGCAGTGCTGCCGAAGTGACCCCGGTTGCGGAAATCGGTCCCTACAGCTTCAAGCCCGGCAACATGAGCCGCACACTGATGGATTCCTATTCGAATCTGGTGCGCGGCAAGGCCGCCTAGCCGGGCGGCATCACCGCTTCTACCA
>CAZUKI010000033.1:0-1114 GCA_964620785.1 uncultured Aestuariivirga sp. | reverse complement strand
GATGGCCTTTTCCGTGAGCCGCCCCTTCACCCGCACGCGGTAAACCCGCGCCAGCGCTGCCTTGGGGTGCATCATCGCCTGGGCCAGCGGCCCGTCTGACGACAGCACCAACAGTCCTTCACTGTTCACATCGAGCCGCCCCACCGTCATCACCCGCGGCATGTCCTTCTTCCACAGGGGCGGCATGAGGGAGGGAAGGTCGAACACCGTCTTGCGCCCTTGCGGGTCGCGGTGCGTCACCAGCACATCGAGCGGCTTGTTGAGCAGGAAGAGCCGCGGCAGCGCCTTGCTGGAGGGCGCAACAGGCTTGCCATCGAGCAGCACACTGTCCCCGTCGTTGACCGGAACCGTCGCCGAAGCCACCACGCCGTTGACTGAAATGCGCCCCTGTTCGACCAGTCGTTCGGCCTCGCGGCGCGATCCGACGCCAGCCCGCTGCAGATAGATGTTGAGGCGCATGCGAAAGTCGTTCAGCCGCCGGTCACGGGCGGGAAGAAGGCAACTTCCGCAGCACCCTTGAGCGGATGATCGAGCTTCACATGCGTCTGGTTCACGGCCGCGCGGATGACCTTGCGGTCGGTGAAGGCCGCGGCACAGGCCGCATCAGTGGCAATGAGATGATTGAGCAACGCCTCGACAGTCGTCACATCTTCGGGAACCAGGACTTCATCCGAGCCGCGCCCGATCACCTGCCGGAAGCGCGCGAAATAGAGAACTCTCATTCATCAACCACATGCCGGATGCCGGCGCGGAAATAATCGACACCAGTATAGAGCGTAAGCCCCGCCGCAATCCACAGGCCCACGATGCCGACCTTGGTGACGCCTTCGACCACTGCATCTCCGGCTGGCCCCGCGATGAGGAAGCCCACGGCCACCAGCTGCACCGTCGTCTTCCACTTGGCGATCTGCGTGACCGGCACCGACACACGAAGCTCCATCAGGTATTCGCGCAAGCCCGACACCAGCACTTCACGCGCAAGAATGATGATGGCCGCCCAGACATGGCCGCCGAGCAGGATCTGGTCACCACACAACACAAGCAGGACAACCGCCACCAGCACCTTGTCGGCGATGGGATCGAGCATGCGTCCGAGCGACGATTGCAGCTGCCA
>CAZUKI010000032.1:15432-17052 GCA_964620785.1 uncultured Aestuariivirga sp. | reverse complement strand
GGAACCTCGTCTGAACAAATGACAGTTGAAGTGAATGTCGAAATCTCGCAACAGTGAGACCCGTTGGGGGACGGATTCTCTACCATGACCTATTGCGTTGGAATGTTGCTGGACAAGGGTCTCGTCATGGCCGCCGACACGCGCACCAATGCCGGCGTGGATAATGTCGGAAAGTTTAAGAAGCTCTACACATGGGAGTATCTGGGCGACCGGATGTTTGTCCTCCTTACTGCAGGAAACCTGTCGGTCACGCAGAACGTCGTGAGCCTTCTTGCGGAAGGGATCGAACACCCTGTGGAAGGCAAGGAGTCGCTGCGAACAGTCACCACCATGTTTCAGGCCGCCCATCTGGTCGGTGATGCCGTGCGCGCGGTGCGCGAAGCAGAGGGCAATCACATCGAGGCAAATGGCGAAGCCTTCGCCGCCAGTTTCATTTTTGGAGGGCAGATCGGTAAGGAGCGCACGCGTCTCTTCAACATCTATGCGGCCGGGAATTTCATTGAGGCCACGCCGGATACGCCATTCTTCCAGATTGGCGAGCATAAATATGGCAAGCCCATTCTTGATCGCGTGGCGCGCAGCGACATGGAGCTTGGCGAAGCAGCCAAGATGGTGCTGTTGTCATTCGACTCGACGTTGCGATCCAACCTCAGTGTCGGCCTGCCGATCGACCTTCTCACCTATGAATCCGGCACGCTGAAAATCGAGCATACCAAGCGCATTGGCCTCGATGATCCGTATTTCAAGATGCTGTCCGCGGAATGGTCCAAGGCGCTGCGCTCGGCGTTTGCGAACATCGAGGCGCTGGACATCTAGCACAGCGCCGACCTGCTGAATGCGGGTTCGCATTGACCGTTGGTGATGGCTACGGCAATAGCGGGCGATGACCGCGCAACGGACCCCGGCAATTCTCGCCCTGCTGGCCGCAATGTTCTTCTGGGGCTCGTCGGCGGTTTTCCTGCGCACGACGGCACTTACCCTGGCGCCAGAGAATGCGCTGGCCCTGCGCTACATCATCCTGGTGCCGCTTCTTGCCATTGGACTGGCGGCGACACAGCAGTGGCGGATTGCACGTGCGCATTGGCCCCGGCTGCTGGTCGTCGCGCTCGCCGGCATGCTGGGCTCCGCCTGGTTCACCATGCAAGGTTTTGCTCGCGTCGCTGCCGGCCTCGGTACCGTTGTCCAGATGGTGGAACCCATTATCATCGCCTTCCTGGCATTTGCATTGATCCGCGAACCGCTGACGCAACGCATCTGGTTGGGCCTTGCCGTGTCCATCCTGGGAGGGGCCATCCTGTTCTGGCCTGATCTCAGCGCCGCGACCCAGCAGCCGGTCGACCCCTGGGGCGTTGCAGCCCTTATCTGCGCCAGTACCTGCTGGGCGATCTATACGATTGGGGCGAAGCCGCTTCTTTCAACCTATTCCGGCTTTACAGTTACGGCATGGAGTTCACTGATTGCCGCGCCACTGATCTTTCTTTTGGCAAGCGTGCCCTATTCGGAACTCTTGCGGACGACTTCAGTAGGCTCTTGGCTGGAGATTGCCTATCTCGCCCTGTTCAATTCCATCATTGGCAATGTGCTGTGGACTTACGGCACGCGGCATCTTCCGGGTGCGTC
>CAZUKI010000032.1:6349-15332 GCA_964620785.1 uncultured Aestuariivirga sp. | reverse complement strand
TTCACTTGGGTGATTCCTGCGAGATGTCAGCCGAGCGCGGTCCGTGTGCGCCATGGCACCATACATCGGTCAGGAGGTCGGCGATGGCCTCGTCGTTTCCGGCCAGTGCCGCAAGCTGCGGATCCTGGCGAAGGTAAAGTTGGATCAGGAAATCATCGACCATTCCACCAAGCGCGTAGGCAGTTGGCAACAGCGCCTCGTAGAGTGCGTTCTGGCTTGGAAATCGGCCCTGCCGTTGCCGGGCGATTGACGCCGCAACGCGCTTGTTCCAACCCTCGCTCAAGCGCTGGTAGGTCTTGCGGAAGACCGTGCTGTCGCGTCCCACGCTGACCAGGCAACGCATCAACCCGGCATTCACCCGGAATGCACGGGCGTAGATGAACATGGCGCCACGAATACGCTCACGCGAGCCGATGGTGCCGCTACGCGCCTGTGCCAGTTGCTCAAAGAGAAAGATGCCGAAATCTGAAATCAAAACTTCGACGGCTGCACGCATGTCCGGGAAGTAGAGATAGAATGTGCCATGCGCCACACCGGCCGCGGCGGCGACCTTGGCGACCTTGAGGTCGCTGTGCTCAACGCCTTCGGAAAGTTGCTTCGCCATGCTGGCCAGCAGTTTCAAGCGCGTACGATCGGCGCGGCGAAGGTCAGGCGCTTCGGCTGCAGCCAACAGGCCATCAACGAAGTTGCAGCCCGCCGGGGCGCCGGGCGACTCGTCCGCGACGGTGCGACGCGCATGGTCGGCCTGTGGTCTTGCTATTCCCATGTTGACACCCTTCTCCGCTTCAGATAACTGACACTGATATCAGTGTAAGTTTAGTTGGGCAAGATTTACCAAGCACAATCAATGCCTTTGGTAGCTCTTATCCAAATTCGGTTGAAATGACTATGACATCAAAGTTCTGGAATGAGGCAATCGAGTGTATCTCTCCCGAGGACCAACGACGGCTTGAAGATGAGCGGCTGCGCGTTCAAATCGCGTACAACTGCCGTACCAGCCCCTTCTACGCGGCCAAGCTTGCCGATGCAGGCGTAAAGCCCGAAGACATCCGCTCCACCGCTGACCTGCCACTCATTCCGTTCATGGAGAAGTCGGACATTGCCTCATCACAGGCAGCCGGCGCTTTCCTTGGCATCAATCAGTGCGCACCTCTCACTGAAATCGTGCGCGTCCAGGCAACAGGTGGCACCAGCGGCTCACCGATGCGCATAGGCCTCACCCGCCGTGACATCGAAGACTACAACGAGATGGGTGCCCGTGCCTCCTGGACCATGGGTTGCCGGCCCGGAGACATTGTCTTCACCTGCATGAATTTCAGTCTCTATGCCGGAGGCCTGAGCGACCACCTCACCTTTGAAAATCTGGGCTCCGTCACCATTCCCTACAGCGTTGGCCAGAGTGAACGACTGCTCGCCATGATGGCCAACATCAAGGAGGATGTGGCGATCTGGGCGACGCCCTCCTACGCAGTGCGCCTCGCTGACGTTGCCCGCGAGCTCGGCATCGAGCCGAGATCGGTCGGCCTCACCAAGGGATATTTCAGTGGCGAACCCGGCATTCAGGTGCCCGGTTACCGTGAGCGCATCGAAGAAACATGGGGCATGGAAGCCCATGACGGCTATGGCACGGGTGAACTCGGACTCCATTCTGGCGAATGCGAGCATCGGCAAGGTTTCCATTATGGCGCCACCGGCATCGTCTACACAGAACTGATCAACCCGGATACCACTGAGGTCCTCAAGCTGGAGGATGGCCTCATCGGCGAGGCGGTCTATACCTCGCTACGCCGTCAGGCCGGCCCCCTTCAGCGTATGCGTTCGCATGACCTGATGCAGGTCTTCACGGAGCCTTGCCGGTGCGGGCGGACGTCGTTCCGCTTCAAGGTGCTCGGTCGCTCCGATGACATGTTCATCGTCAAGGGCGTCAATGTCTTCCCGCAGGCAGTTCAGGCGTCGCTGATCAAGCTCACGCCGCGGCTCACGGGCGAATATCAGATCGTGATCGAGAAAAAGCCGCCGATTGATTATCCTGTCACGATCCGTGTCGAGGTGGCCAACAGCGTGCCGCAAAGTGAGCGTCCCGCTCTCATTGCGGAAGCGACGCATCGCGTTCAGACCGAAAACAACTTCGCCTGCCGGATTGAACTGGTCGCGCAAGGCGGCATCGTCGCCACCGACAGAAAGACCCGCAGGGTCATCCGCAGCTACCTGCCGAGCGTTTCATGATGGGCAGCGCTGTCGAATTTGAAGTGCGGGAGAAGGTGGGCTGGATTGCCCTTAACCGGCCGCAAAAGCTCAATGCCATCAATGATGACATGATTGCCGGGCTTGCCCAGGCCCTTGCTACGCTTGACCGTGATGCCAAGGTTGGCGCGATTGTACTGTTTGGCCGCGGCCGCGCCTTCTGCAGTGGTGGCGATCTCGCTGCCTTTGCTAACGGCGACGATGCAAGTTTTGCCGCAACGGTTCGCGGTCTCATGAAGCTGGCTGGGGATTTTCGCGCCTGTACCAAGCCGATCATCGGTGCCGTGCATGGCTTTGCACTCGCTGGCGGCTTCGAGCTTGCAGTCAACTGTGACATCCGGATCGCGGCGCGCGATGCCGTGTTTGGCTTGCCCGATGCTCCGATCGGCCTCAGCCCCACCAGCGGCATGACGTACCGGCTGCCGCGCATCGTCGGTCTTGGCAGAGCCATTCATCTGTCTCTCGTTGCGGAGAATTTTTCTGCCGTTGAGGCTGAGCGCATCGGCCTGGTGACCGGCGTCGTTGCCCCGGAAGACCTCCTTTCTGAGGCTGAACGGCTGGCCACGAGAATTGCCTCCTTTCCGGCAGTTGGCGTGACGTCAACCAAGCGGATCTACGACGAGGCCCTCAACAATGACTTCGATCTCGTCCGGCAATTGGAGCTGGAGGCGGAGATTGAGTGCTTTTCTTCGACCGAAGTGCGCGAGCAGCTCGGCCGTTTCACGCATCGGCCCAGAGCCAATGGGGGCCGTAACGACAGCTGATCAAGTCGTTCTCACAATGATGAAACTGCTTGTGGCAATTGGCCAATGAACGAAAGTACCAAGGAGAGACGAGTATGTCCAAACTGCACTTAACTTCCATGCTGGCGATTGGCTTGTTCAGCCTGCATGCCAACCTGATAAGCCCGGCGGCTGCGGCGGATTGCGGCAATGTTACAATCGCCCGGATGAACTGGAAATCCGCTGAGGTGCTTGCAAGCATCGACAGCACCATTCTGGGCCTTGGCTACGGCTGCAATGTCGAAGTCGTACCGGGCGACACAGTGCCAACGCTGACGTCAATGACCGAGAAGGGCCAGCCCGATATCGCTCCCGAAACCTGGGTTGATCTCCAGCCAGAGGTGGTGAACCGCGGCATCAGCGAAAACTAGCTGGTTGTTGCTTCAAATTCGCTGTCTGACGGCGGTGTTCAGGGATGGTTCATTCCCAAATACATCGCCGACGCAAATCCCGATATCGCCACCATTGATGACGCGCTGAAGCATCCTGAACTCTTCCCGGCTCCCGAGGATTCCAGCAAGGGTGCGATCTTCAACGGCCCGCAGGGTTGGGGAGGCACGCTGGTCGTCACGCAACTATTCAAGGCCTATGAGGCTGAAAAGGCCGGCTTCGTTCTTGTTGACAGCGGTTCGGCGGCAGGCCTCGATGGTTCCATGGTCAAGGCCAACGAGCGTCATGAAGGCTGGCTGGGGTACTACTGGGCGCCAACCGCGCTGCTCGGCAAGTATCAGATGGTCAAGCTCAAGAGCGGCGTTGACTATGACGCTGCTGAATGGAAGCGCTGCAACACGGTTGCGGACTGCCCGGATCCGAAGCGCAATGACTGGCCGCCAGATACCGTTCAGACGCTGGTGACTTCGGGATTTGCCGAGCGTGCCGCAGGTCCAGTCCTCGACTATCTCAAGGCGCGCACTTGGTCGAACAACACGGTCAACGAACTCCTCGCCTGGATGGAGGAAGATCAGGCCACAGGCGATGAGGGTGCCAAGCACTTCCTGCGCACCAAGGAAGATGTCTGGACCAAGTGGGTTCCGGCTGACGTCGCGGAGAAGATCAAGGCGGCAGTGAAGTAGCACACGCCCTTTCGATGGCGCGGGGGCAATGGCTGCCGCGCCATCGGGAGACGCAACTCGAGTGCTCGCAATGAGCAGGGAGGAACTGATGGATTGGTTGACCAGCTTTCCACACATCAGTGATGACGCATTGCGAGTGCTCAAGCGAAGCATCGATGAGGGCTTTCGCAGTTTTACCCGTGGCTACGGCGATGCCATCGAGGCGCTGTTTGAACCGTTGCAATACTTTCTGCTCCAGTCGGAGCGCTTCATGGTTGCAACGCCATGGCCCATCATGTTGCTGATCATCGCCGCCATCGTCTGGCTTGCCAGCCGCGATTGGAAGGTGCTGTTCGGGTCCATCGCCATGCTTCTTGTGATCGGTTTCTTCGACATGTGGGAAGACACCATGAAGACGATCTCGATGATCTTTGTCTGTACAGTCCTGGCCGTGGTGATGGGCATTCCCATAGGTATTGCCATGTCGCGTTCGGACCGGCTCCAGAGATGGATCAATCCCGTGCTCGACGTGATGCAGACCATGCCCAGCTTCGTCTATCTGATTCCGGTGGTGATGCTGCTCGGCATCGGCAAGGTTTCCGGCCTGATCGCTGTGGTGATCTATGCTGTCCCACCAGTCATCCGGCTGACAAATCTCGGCATCCGGCACGTAGACAGCGAAGTGCTTGAAGCTGCCGACGCCTTTGGCTCGTCAAGTTGGCAGAAGCTCAAGAATGTGCAAATCCCGCTGGCGCTTCCGACCATCATGGCGGGCATCAACCAGACCATCATGATGGCGCTTGCCATGGTGGTCATTGCTTCGATGATCGGTGTCCAGGGATTGGGCCAGCCTGTCCTGAGAGCGATCAACAACCAGTATTTCACGTTGGGTCTGTTCAATGGTCTTGCCATCGTCGGTATTGCCATCACCTTTGACCGGGTGAGCCAGGCCTTTGGCAAGAGGCTGCAGCACCATCGGCAGGTGATGAGTGACTGAGCAACAAGCCCCCGCCAGTGGCATTTGCATCCGCAATCTCTACAAGATCTTCGGTGCGCATGCGGCTGACTACATCGAACATGTCCGTCAGGGCCTGACCAAGGCCGAACTCAATGCACGTTACAGCCTTGTCCTGGGCCTCAAGAATATCAATCTCGACATTCCCGCCGGTGGCATTTTCGTCATCATGGGTCTTTCGGGGTCCGGCAAGTCCACACTGATACGGCACATCAACCGGCTGATTGATCCGACGGCAGGCGACATCCTGGTGGATGGTGTCAACATCATGAAGATGAACGCCGCGGAGCTGCGTGAGTACCGTCGCCGCAAGACTGCTATGGTGTTTCAGAAATTCGGCCTCCTCCCACATCGAACCGTCCTGGACAATGCCGTTTACGGGCTTGAGGTGCAGGGCCTGCCGCGGGCCAGACAGGTCGAGGCGGCCATGTTCTGGATCGAACGGGTGGGCCTCAAAGGTTTCGAGGCGCGCTACCCGCACCAGCTTTCCGGCGGCATGCAGCAGCGCGTCGGGCTTGCCCGGGCGCTCACCAACGATGCGCCCATTCTGCTGATGGATGAGGCCTTCTCGGCTCTTGATCCCCTCATCCGTGTCGACATGCAGTCAGTGCTGCTTGGCCTCCAGCGAGAAATCCGCAAGACCATCGTGTTCATTACGCACGACCTTGACGAAGCCCTGCGCCTGGGCGACCGCATCGCCATACTGGGTGATGGTGAAGTGATCCAGGAAGGTACAAGCCAGGACATCATCCTCAAGCCACAGAACGAGTATATTTCGAAGTTCACCCGCGAGGTGAACCGTGCCCGTGTATTGCGCGTCGAGACAATCATGGACGCAGGCCAGATCCGTCAAAGGGACGGGGTGATCGCCGTCGCGGCGGGGACAAACCTGGAAGCGGCGGCCCGGCAGATCATCGCCGAGGGGGCGAATGCCGCGCATGTGACTGACGCCAATGGGGTCGTGGTCGGAAGCGTTGATCTCACCATGATCACCGCCGCGATCGTCAATCCTGTCTCGGCCGGTTCCCAGCGCCAGTGACGATGCCGCCACGCCCCGCAGGGGAGCCGTTTGCCGAGCGTCTCACGCTATCAGGCCAGTCCGGATGAGGGGGGAGGGCGCGGGAGACGCCGGCCCGCAACCCCATTTCAAACTTTTGAATTGCCGGGGTGAAATGGTGCCCAGGGGCGGAATTGAACCACCGACACGCGGATTTTCAGTCCGCTGCTCTACCAACTGAGCTACCTGGGCTTTGGCCTTCCGGAACTCCGCAAGGCAGGACGCGTATAGGCAAGGCGTGTTGGCTTGTCCAGCGCCCGATGAGGCGAATTCTTCAGCAAAAATGGCCCGGGCGCAGGGCCCGGGCCATGTTATTTGGGGTGCCGAGTTCAGGTCTTGGCGATGTCGACGTCCTTGGTTTCCTTGAGGAAGAGGAAGCCAATGACGGCGGTCAGCACCGAAAAGATGATCGGGTACCAGAGGCCGGCATAGATGTTCCCGGTATAGGCCACATAGGCTGTGGCGAAGAGGGGCAGCATGCCGCCAAACCAGCCGTTGCCGATGTGATAGGGCAACGACATCGACGTATAGCGGATGTTGCTTGGGAACAATTCGACGAGGAACGCGGCGATGGGACCATAGACCATCGTGACGTAGATCATCATCAACGTCACCAGCGCAATCGCACCGAGGTAGTTGATGTTTTCCGGCTTGGCGTTCGACGTCTTGATCTCGGCCGTGGTCACAGTCGAAGAGCCGTCGGCGGCAATGGTCGGTGCCGCGATGCTGTTGGTGGCGGCCAAGGGCTTTGCCGCGGCATCAGCCGCAGTGCGGGCCGCATTGATCACCTTGACGGCATCGGCAGCGATCTTGTCGGTCTGCGCCTTGACCAGCGCATCCGTCTGTTCCTTGCTCAGCGTGACATCAGAGCTTGCGACCGCAAAGTGCGGATAGCCCGCATCAGCCAGGGCCTTGGACCAGGCAAAGGCGTTGAAGCCTTCGACCTTGGTACCGTTCACCTCAAGCGAGGCCGGTGTTCCGGCTGCGCCATAGGCCGAGGTGAAGGAGATACCATTTGATGTCAGGAGGTTCTTGCCCCGGTCACAGTCGCCTTCCACGGTCCAGCCCTTGATCGGGAAGATCGTGAAGTGGCAGTTGGCCGGGTCGGCTGTCACGGTGATCTTGGCAGTGTTCGAGAAGGCCGCCAGTTCCGGGTTCACATACTCCGTCAGCTTGTGGAAGATCGGGAAATAGGTGAGTGCCGCGATGATGCAGCCTGCAAGGATGATGCGCAGGCGGCCGATCCTGTCTGACAGCCAGCCGAAGAAGATGAACAGCGGCGTGCCGATCAGCAGGGCAATACCGACGATCAGATAGGTTGAATCGAAGTTTGCCTTCAACGGACCACCGATGAAGAACAATGCGTAGAACTGCGCTGTGTACCAGACAACACCCTGGCCCATGGTGGCGCCAAGAAGTGCCAGCAGGGCATACTTGTTGTTCGGATATTTGAAGAAGGAATCCTTGATCGGTGACTTCGATCCCTTCCCTTCCGCCTTCATGCGCTGGAAGACGGGGGATTCATTGAGCTTCAAGCGGATCCATACCGAGAAGATCAGGAGCAGGGCCGATCCGAGGAATGGAATACGCCAGCCCCAATTGGTGAAAGTGGCGGTATCCATGCTCAGGCGCAGCGCGCCGATCACGATCAGGGCGAGGAAGAAGCCCAGGGTCGCGGTGGTCTGAATCCAACTCGTTGCGTAGCCGCGGCGGCCATGGGCGGAGTGCTCGGCAACATAGGTTGCGGCACCGCCATATTCACCGCCGAGGGCAAGTCCCTGCAGGAGACGGATCAGGACCAGGAGGATTGGCGCGAGATCGCCGATGGTTGCATAGGAAGGCAGAAGACCGACGAGGAAGGTCGATGTGCCCATGACGAGGATGGTGATGAGGAAGGTATATTTGCGGCCAAGCATGTCGCCGAGGCGGCCGAAGAGAAGGGCGCCGAAGGGGCGGACAAGAAATCCGGCTGCATAGGCAGCAAGGGCACCGAGCAGCGCCCAGGTGGCATTGCCGGGTGGAAAGAACAGCGCGGCGAAGAACGGTGCCAGCGTTGCATAGAGATAGAAGTCGTACCATTCGAAAACGGTACCGGTTGACGATGCGAAGATGACGAATTTTTCGTCCTTCGTCATGCCAGAGCCGCGTGATGACACTGCGGCAGTTGAAGATGACATAGTCCCCTCCCTAAAATGGGCCCAATCGCGCCTGCTGAGTCAGGCGGTGAGACGTCTTAGGCAATGTTTGGCTGAGCGACGATGCAACTTTCGCTGCATGGAACATGCTGCGCCGCAACAAAAAAGCGATGCATTACCTTAGGTTGCGGGGAGGAAGAGATAGAAGTGATCGGAGTTCCATATGCCGGATCACTCAAGATCATCAGTACCGTGATCTTTTGCACCGGGCGACGGCTGCACATTGGCAGCATCCGGCGCTTCATCACTCGGTATCGTGTACTTTCCGTCCAGCCAGCGGCCGAGATCAATCTGCGCACAGCGCGCCGAACAGAAGGGGTGGTGCTTTGGCTGGGAGGGCTTCCTGCAAACAGGGCAAGGCCGGCGTGGCCTGAAGGTGATTGGCTCGTTCATCCGCCAGTGACCACTGGCAGTGACCTCCAGATGCGATGGACAGGATAACCGGCACCTTCCAGCAGGTGGATGGTCTCATAAAGGGGAAGGCCAACGACAGCAGAATGAGAGCCGGAAAGATAACGGACAAATGCTCCGGCCCGGCCCTGGATGGCATAGCCGCCCGCCTTGCCGCGCCATTCTTCGCTGGCGAGATAAGTCGCCAGATCGTCACGCGAAAGGCGCTTGAAGCGAACCTTGGTTTC
>CAZUKI010000032.1:0-6249 GCA_964620785.1 uncultured Aestuariivirga sp. | reverse complement strand
GGCGAGGCGGCGCGGGGCCTCCCTGCGCTGTGGTGTTTCATCGATGTCGGTGGGGAACAGAAGATCAGGCGTGAGGCCAGCCTGTTCCAGCAAGACAAGCCGCCGCGGTGATGCACTTGCCAGCACGAGCTTCGGGCGGGGTGCGTCACTCATGTTCTATTTGAAGCGATAGTTGATGCGGCCCTTGGTCAGGTCATAGGGAGTCATCTCAACCATGACCTTGTCACCAGCCAGCACGCGAATGCGGTTCTTGCGCATCTTTCCAGAAGTGTGGGCGATGATTTCGTGATTGTTGTGTTCGAGTTTCACCCGGAACATTGCGTTGGGCAAAAGCTCTGTAACAAAGCCTTCGAATTCCAGTAGTTCTTCCTTGGCCATTGAGCCTCCATGCTTTGGCCGGGCGAGGAATGGACCTTTTGCAGTTACTTTTCAAGCCTTACGGTCAGGCGCGGCGAAACATGGGTTGGCTGCAATGGCCGGTGACCAGGCTGCTATCTTGGTGCGAATGGTGTTCAGCCGCCGGTGTAGAAGATGTGGCGGCCGATCTTGATGGCCTTGCGCATGGAACGCGCCCACTTCGGCTTCACATAGTCGGCGTGATAGTTCAGAGCGCCGCCGAGCATGGACGCCACTTTTGCGTCACCTGCCAGTGCCTTCTGGGCAACCCGCTTTGAATTCGCCCAGGCAGCCGGCTGCTTGATGTCATCGGGCAGGCCGTCACAGGCAAAGGAGAACTGGCAGGAATTCCGGCGCTGTGATCCCTGGTACACGACGCCACAGATGGACTTCGGATAATCCGGGGCCTTGACGCGATTGAGGATGACCTTGGCAACCGCCATCTGGCCGATTTCAGATTCTGAACGCGCCTCGAAGTAGATGGCGCGGGCGAGGCAGTTTTCCTCGGCAAGCCTGACACGCCGCTGGGCAATGACCTTTTGCTTTTCGGCCTTCTGCAGCTTGAATGATTTCTCGATCTCGTCCGGCTTGGCGTCCACGGCCATGCGCTTGGTCGCCTTGCTGGGGGCCTCGACGGTTTCGCCAGCGTTGAAGGCAGCCGGTACGATGCGCATTCTTTCGCGGGCCAGTGCCGCCACTCGTTTCGCAGGTTTCAGCATCGGCTTGGGCTGCCCGGTGCCATCACCGTCAAGGAAATCGGGTGCCTGACCGGGATCGGTCACCAGCAGATCGGTCTTGCCATCGGCCACGACAGTTTCGCGCCGCAGGCCATCCAGTCCAACAAGGCCAAAGCCGTCATCTCCGATGAGCAGGGAGGATTTCTCGGCAATGCTCTCGGAGGCTGGTGCAAAGGATACGAGCGATGCCTCGGCCACGGCGGTATGGGCCACAGCATTGCGGCCGATCTGGTGGCCGGCAAAAGCAAAGGCGGCCACGAGCATCGCGCCGCCAAAGACATAAGGCATGAGATCAGCAAAAGACTTGCGGCGCACAGGCTGCATCAAGAAGTCATCTTCTTGGGGCCACTTTGCCCTGTGACGATACCTTGGAGGTTGCAACAACTCGATCCCGACTTAGTGCGCCGTACCCTGCAAGCGGAGGCCGCAGCCACACACTTACCATCTATAAACCATAACCCAGTCACGATTTAGCATAGGTTAATTCGGCCCGGCAACCCATGAAATGTCCCTGGGGAGAGAAATCTCCCGTAAGGTAACCGGCAGCAACGCTATGAAATCCTGTTATTTTTTGCCCAATCTGATGGATGCCTGGGCCGCCGCCAGGCGGGCAATGGGCACGCGGTATGGCGAACATGAGACATAATCGAGGTTATGGGCCTCGCAGAAGGCGATTGAGTCGGGGTCGCCTCCATGTTCACCGCAAATGCCGAGATGAAGGTCAGGTCGGGCCTTCCTGCCGCGCTCGACGGCGATGTCAACCAACTCGCCCACACCATCCACATCGAGCGAAACAAAGGGGTCTTTCTTCATGATGCCCTTGGACTGGTACTCGCCAATGAAGCGGGCGCTGTCGTCGCGGCTGATGCCGAAAGTCGTTTGCGTCAGGTCGTTGGTGCCGAAGGAAAAGAACTCGGCCGAGGCGGCGATGTCGCCAGCCCTGAGGGCGGCGCGCGGCAGTTCGATCATCGTGCCGACCCGGTAGGCGAGCACGATGCCGGTGTCCCGTTCCACGGCAATCGCCACCTCGTCGATGGTGCGGCGAACTTGGTCCAGTTCCGAGCGGGAAAAGACCAGCGGCACCATGATCTCGGGGATGGGCGGGGCGCCGTGGCGCCTGTGCACCTCGGCTACGGCCTCGAAGATGGCGCGGGCCTGGATTTCAACGATCTCCGGAAAGCTCAGCAGCAGCCTCACGCCACGGTGGCCGAGCATCGGGTTCTGTTCCTTGAGCTCATTGATGCGCTTGCGCAGCAGGCCCGGATCAGCGTTCATCGATTTGGCGACGATGTCGATGTCGCTGCCGCCTTCCGGCAGGAACTCGTGCAGCGGGGGATCGAGAAGCCTGATGGTCACCGGCAAGCCGGCCATGATCTCGAAGAGGTCAACGAAGTCCTCCCGCATCATGGGCAGGACCTTGGAGAGGGCGGTGCGGCGGTCGCGCTCCTTGTCGGCGAGGATCATCTCGCGCATGGCGACCAGACGGTCACCTTCGAAGAACATGTGCTCCGTGCGGCAGAGGCCTATGCCTTCAGCACCGAAATCCCTGGCCATGCGGGCATCCTGCGCCATTTCGGCGTTGGCCCTGACCTTCATGCGGCGATAGTTGTCGGCCCATTCGAGCAAGGTTGCGAAATCGCCGGAGAGTTCGGGCTTGTCGGTCGCAACCGCGCCTAACATCACCTGGCCGGTGCTGCCATCAATGGTAATGACGTCACCGCGCCTCATCACGAGGCCGGGCGCGGACAAGGTTCCTTCCACGGCGTCAATGCGCAGTTGCGAGGCACCGGAGACACAGGGCTTTCCCATGCCACGGGCAATGACTGCGGCATGGCTCGTCATGCCGCCACGGGTGGTGAGAACGCCTTCGGCAGCATGAAGCCCACGGATGTCTTCGGGCATGGTTTCTGGCCGCACAAGGATCACCCGCGTGCCCTGCGCGGCAAGGCTGCGGGCCTCTTCTGCGTCAAACATGATCTGCCCGGAAACTGCACCCGGAGAAGCCGCAAGGCCGGTTGCCACGACAGACGGCCGGGATTCGGGCGCAATCGTTGCATGCAGCAACTGGTCGAGCGAAAGCGGATCGATGCGCAAGAGCGCCTCCTCGCGGCTCATCAGGCGCTGGTTGGCGAAGTCTATGGCCATGCGCAGGCCAGCGGCAGCGCTGCGCTTCACGGCCTTTGCAGAAAGAAGAAAAAGCTGCCCGTCGCTCACCACGAATTGCGCCTCGATGCCGTCACGCACATGGCGCTCAAGCGCCGAGAGGGCTTCATGCAATTGCTGGAACAGGATCGGCTGCCGTCTTGCAAAACAGTCGTCGCTGCCGTCATTGAGGCTGAGGACATGGCGCAGGCCCGCAGACAGGTCCATGGACTGGCTCTGCGGCAGATACTGCCCCGAGAGTTCGGCAATGCCCGTGGCGCTGTTGCGTGTGACGGCGCGGCCGGAACCTGAGTTTTCAGACAACCGCCCGTCGGCCATGACCTGGATGATCAGGGCGAGGCCGGCGTCGCCCGCAATAGCATTGAGCTTGCGATGCGCCTTGGCGCGGGGCGCATTCCAGGAGCGCAGCATGGCGAAGCAGGCGGACTTGACCTGGGCCATGAGATCCTGCGGCAGTGCCTCACCATTGTTGCTTTCGAACTGGCTCTTGAAGCGGCTGGCAAGCTCGCGGGCGTCTGCGCCCTGGATCTCGGTGGCGGAAACATAGCCGCGCTCCTCGAGATAGAGTGCGTGGATATCTTCGAAGATTGCAGGATCATCACCCATGACGCCGTGGGCGTATTCCTGGACAAAGCGAAGATAGGATTCATAGGCGAGCCGTGCATCGCCGTGCTGGGCTGCGAGCTGCTCGGCAACGGCATCGTTGAAGCCAACATTGAGCAGGGCATCGGCAAGGCCAGGAACAGCACTCGTGGGGCTCGGCCGGATGGCAAAGAGTACCTTGCTGTTGCTGTCCTGGAGTTGCTTCAGTGCCGGCTCAAGGGCATCGGCAATGGCAGGCCAGTTTGCCTCGTTCAGAAGGCGGCAGGTGTCGGTGGTCAGCACCAGGCCTTTCGGCACGGAGAGGCCCAGTTCCATCATCGCGTGCAGCATCTGCGCCTTCTCGCCGATCTGGCGCGACTGAAGCTCGGCCAGGGGAGAGTCGAGCGCTATGATGGTGGGTGCGGACAACATTGTTTTCGCTGCGTTGCAACAAAGACCTATAAGCCACGTTCGTCAAGAAATGCCGAAGCCGAAGTGTTAACGTCAGGCTGCCACGGGACGGCTCAGGCTGCCTGATTTCCGGTACAGCAGCCAGATTGCGATCGCCATGTTCAGCACGTTCCAGGCGATGCCATGCAGGAAGGCCAGCTGGTAAGAGGCTGTCAGATCGAAGATCTTGCCGGAAAGCCAGCCGCCGATGGCCATGCCGAGCACCGTTGCCGTGAGGACCATGCTGATCCGTGAACCTGCCTCACGGGCCGGAAAGTTGTCGCGCACGATCAGTGCATAGCTTGGGACAATGCCACCTTGCGACAGGCCGAAAAGCGCCGACACCAGGTAGAGCGAGGTCAGGCCGTCAAAGGGAATATAGAGGATGAGGGCCAGGCATTGCAGCACCGAGCCGATGATCAAGGTGCCGACACCACCGATGCGATCGGCAAGAAAACCAGACGCAAGGCGGCTTGCCACGCCGAAACCCAGCATCAGCGAGAGCATGGTGGCACCAGCGGCGGCGCCATAGCCGAGGTCGCCGCAATAGGCGATGATGTGAACCTGGGGCATGGACATGGCCACGCAGCACGATAGGCCGGCTAGAATGAGCATGGCCTGCAGGAACGGCGTGCCATTGGCCGTGGTGTTGAGTGCGGCGGGGCTCGGCCGGTCATCAAACTGTGGGCGCGGCCGGAGCAGGAGCGCCAGCGGCACCATGAGCACGACGCAGGCAATGCCAAGGACGATGAACGACGGGCGCCAGCCGTAGGTCTCGACCATGCGGGTGAGGATGGGCGGCCAGACAGTTCCTGCGAGATAGTTGCCACTTGCCACAACCGCTACAGCGATGCCGCGGCGCTTGCGGAACCACAGCGAAATATCAGCAACCAGCGGCCCGAATGTTGTTGCGACGCCAAACAGGCCGATGATCCCGGCCTGGGCCAGAACATAAGTCCAGTAGTTGGGGGCCAATCCGGCGAGGACAAAGCCAAGGCCCAGCATGACCGCTCCACCGATCATCGGAACCATGATGCCAAAGCGGTCGGCGATTTTGCCGGCCACTATGCCGCCGATGGCAAAGCCGAACATGGTCATCATGTAGGGAAACGAGGCCCATCCGCGGTCGACCGCAAATTCCTTCTCGATCACCGGGAGTGTCACGACAGACGCCCAGAGGCCGATGCCGGCGATGGCTGCCAGGGCCAGCGACACCGTCATGCGGAACCATGCGTATTGCGAGTCTGGCGCGTAGGTGACCATGGCCGGGCTTTAGAAGCATTCACCGCCGGGGGTTAGTGCCAGTTCCGCGCGGCAGCCATGCCGCCGAACGCCCAGACAATCGGGACAATCACCGATCCGGCAGAACGCGGCCGGGACTCAGGATGCCTTGTGGATCGAGAAGGTGTTTCAGGCCCCACATGAGTTCAAGTTCGACGGGCGACTTGATCTTGCGCATCTCATCCTTCTTCAGGATGCCGATGCCGTGCTCGGCGCTGATGGTGCCGCCGTGCCTCAGCACCAGTTCATGGACAACCTCGTTCAAGGATCGCCAGAGGGCGAGGAACTTCTGCTTGTCCATTCCGACGGGCTGCGAGACGTTGAAGTGCAGGTTGCCGTCACCCATGTGACCGAAGCAGACAGGCCGGCAATCCGGAATGAAGGCCGTCACGGCGGCCAGGGCTTCGCTGATGAAAGTGGCAAGCTGCGACAGCGGGACGGCGACGTCATGCTTGATGGAGCCACCCTCGAATTTCTGGGCCTCCGACATTTTTTCGCGGACATCCCACAGGGCCTGATGCTGGGCGTCGGACTGGGCCACGACGGCGTCACTGATCCAGCCCTGCTCCAGGGCGTGTTCGAGGATGGCTGCAAGTTCCTCGCCCGAGCTATCCGCAAGTTCCATCAGCACATACCAGTC
>CAZUKI010000031.1:14621-17381 GCA_964620785.1 uncultured Aestuariivirga sp. | reverse complement strand
CCCTTCAGCGCGCTTTCGGAAAAGAGCACGCCGTTGTTGGCAATGATCGCCACGGGAATTCCCCAAATCCGGGCAAAGCCGCACACAAGGGTGGAGCCGTAGAGAGGCTTGAACTCATGAAGCTCTGAACCATCGGTGATGCGCCCGATGACCTCATGGACATCGTAAGGGGTGCGCAGATCCTTCGGAAGCAATCCATAGAGTTCTTCCACATTCAGCCGTGGTGGACGAGGTTCGGCAATTTCGATGTCAACGGATTTTGGGCGATTCAGGGTTTTGACAATGTTCCTGACGATCTGCAGGGCGTGCTCGTCATTCTCGGCAACGTGGTCGACGACACCGGAGCGCCGTCCATGCACTTCCGCACCGCCGAGGTCTTCGGCGGAAATCACCTCGCCGGTTGCCGCCTTCACAAGGGGCGGACCACCCAGGAAGATGGTGCCCTGATTGCGCACAATCACTGTTTCATCGGACATGGCCGGGACATAGGCGCCACCCGCCGTGCAACTGCCCATCACGCAGGCGATTTGAGGAATGCCTTCGGCAGACATGTTGGCCTGGTTGAAGAAGATGCGGCCAAAGTGCTCGCGATCTGCAAATATCTCGGCCTGATGCGGGAGGTTGGCGCCGCCACTATCGACGAGATAGATGCAAGGCAAGCGGTTCTGCAGGGCAATCTCCTGGGCGCGCAGGTGCTTCTTCACGCCCATCGGGAAGTAGGCTCCGCCCTTGACCGTCGCGTCATTCGCGACGACCATCACCTCGCGTCCAGACACACGGCCAATGCCGGTGACCAGCCCTGCCGCGGGCGCTTCATCGCCATACATGCCATTTGCCGCGAGCGCGCCAATCTCGAGGAAGGGTGATAGGGGATCGAGCAGGTGCATGACGCGATCACGCGGCAACAGCTTGCCGCGCTCAACATGTCTCAGTCGCGATGCCTCTGGCCCACCCAACGCAACGCGCGCGACCTTCTGGCGAAGTTCGGCCGCAAGTGTCCGGTTGCAGGCGTCGTTCGACTGGAAAACGGGATCTGCCGGATCGAGCAGCGTTGCAATGCTATTCACTTGCTGAACGCCCCGACACGCCTGGCGGTGTCCGGATCGAGGAAGCCGCGCACCGTCGCTCGCGTTTCGGCAGCCATGGCTGCAGCAATGCCCTGGCCCTCCTGGCCCGCGAAGATACGCCTGAGCGCCCTGACAGGACCCGCCGGCAGGGCGGCCAGACGCCGGGCTATATCAATAGCAGTCGTCGTCAACTCCTCGTCGGCAACAACATCCTTGATCAAGCCCCAGGTTTTCGCCTGCTCTGCGTCAAACTTTTCCCCAAGCAGGATCATTTCGCGCGCCTGCCGCAGGCCTACGAGGCGCGGCAGCAAGTCAGTCACGCCGCCTGTGACAAACAGGCCCCACGAGAATTCCGGAAAGAAGAACTGCGTGCCCCTGGCGGCCACCACGAAGTCGCAATTGATTACCCACTCGAGACCCCCGCCAACTGCCCAGCCGCGCACGGCACCAACGACAGGCTTTTCTCCGAGCACGATGGCGCGCGTCACGTCCTGTATGCGTTCGACATAGGCCGTTGTTGAAGGTTCATCCGTTGCCTGGGAATCAAACTCCTTCAGGTCGTCTCCGGAACAGAAGGCCCGGCCAGCCCCGGTCAGCACCATGGCCCGCACGGAACTCTCGGCATTCGCCGCGTTCACGGCCTCAATGAGATGTTCGAGCAATTCAGGGACGATGGCATTCAGGCGATGCGGCCTGTTGAGCGAGATCACCCGCACGCCATCGCCTATGTCTTCAGTAAGTACAGTGCGGGTCATGGTCTATCCTTCCTGATCACGCGGCGCGTCTTTCCTTCGGTCCGTGGCAGTGCGCCAAAGGGCAGCAAACCAACCCTCGATGTGATACCCAAGTCGCGCTTGATCTGCGTCTCGATACGCACGGCAAGGCCCTCCGCGTCGCGGCAGCCCTCCGCCATTTCGATTTCGAGCGGGAGTGCATCATACGGGCCCGGGCCATCTAGAACGATGCGGTATTCCCCCGACAGGGCAGCGTTCTGGTTGATGATTGCCGCGACCTGCGTGGGAAAGGCGTTGATGCCCCGGACAACAATCATGTCATCGCTGCGCCCCACAACACGAAAGCGCGGTGCGGTGCGGCCGCAGCGGGCCTGTCCAGTGCCTGTGATTGCAATGATGTCTCCGCTGCGGAACCTTACCAGAGGCTGGCATTCGCGGCTGACATGGGTGAGAACCAGTTCGCCGCGCTCACCTTCCTTCCAGGGAAGGACAGCGCCAGTTGCCGGCTCAATCAGCTCCGGATGCAACACATCCAGCGCCATGAACATCAGGTCATTGTCGATTTCGCTTTGTCCGGCAAAATTGCAGAAGACATCGCTGACGCCATAGTTGGAGTTCCTGACCTTGAAGCCCCAAGTCTTTTCGAGCCGGTCACGAAACGCCTGGTTGTCCAGGCCCGCCTCGCCGCCAAAAAGGCCGAGCTTGAGGCCAAGATCACGTGGCTTGATGTCCGGAAAGTGCTCCGCGATCACCCGTTCCAGGACTGCGGGATAAGAAGGGGTGCAGGATATCGCCGTGATACCCAGTTCCCGGATCGTCCGAATCAGGAGCTGCGTATCGCCGACGCCGAAGGGAACAACGGTGGCCCCCGTTGCCTCCAATGTGGTGTGATCGGTAAAGCCGCCCATCCAGAGGCGGTAGTTCAGGCAATGGACAACCCTGTGGCCTGCACCGAGGCC
>CAZUKI010000031.1:12618-14521 GCA_964620785.1 uncultured Aestuariivirga sp. | reverse complement strand
GCCCGCACATGCAGCGGAGAGCAGGTTTCCACATAGTCCCGCTGCTTTTCCCAAAGCCTCTGCCGATGCGCTTCCAGGTCCTTCAAATCAGCAAAATCGGCCCGATCTACCAGCATTCCATCACCTTAGTGATAATGATATCATTTTCATTTACAAGTGACCGTGAAATGAGTCAATATGCGCAGATGGTCGTTCTGAAAGATCCAGCCGGGAGCGCCACCGAACAAGGCGAGCAGCTTCACTTCACGCAGGCACTGCTTGGCGCGGCTGACGCCCCGGACATTCGCAAGATCGAACGGACACGCCTCAGGCTTCTGGCGAGCATGGCCACACTGCTCTCCGAAGGGACTGAACTCGTTGATTTGCGCGTGGCCGACGTCGTCGAGAAAGCTGGCCTCGCGCACGGGACTTTCTATCGCTACTTCGTCGACCTGCCGGCAGCCATTGAATCACTTGCCGGAGACTTTGCAGTCTTTCTCTACGAACAGCTCTCCAATGCAAAGATTGGCGACAGCGGGTCGAGGGAGCGCGTCAAGTTTGCGACGCTGACATATGTCAAGATCTTCCGGGCGAACATGGGCCTGATGAATTGCCTCAAGAGCCTTCGACGCGAGGATACGACATTCCGCAAAGCCTATATCGAACTCAACCACGGCTGGAACATGCGCATGGCGGCAGCGATCGCACGACGCCGCGGGACGTCCTCACAAAGCAGTGTCCTGCCGATAGCCTATGCCTTGGGTGGAATGATGGATGAGTTTCTCACCCAGCTGCTGCTGCGCAAGGACCCTGCCCTTGCGCATCTCGCCGGCAATGATGACACGGTGGCGGAACTGCTCACCGATCTCTGGTGCCTGAGTGCAGATGGCCATCGAAAAGAAAACGATAACTAGGAATTTGCATTGCATGACAACGGAACTACCGCTGCTCTTTGAATTGCGCGAGCATGTCGGAACAATCACCTTCAACCGGCCGCATGACCTCAACACGGTCAATCTGGACATGGCGCGGGCAATGGGGGCCCTGGCGAGCAAGCTGCCCGCAACCTTGGGCATGAAAGCTGTTGTCATGCGGGGGGCTGCAAAGCACTTCATGGCCGGTGGCGATATCCACGCCTTCCATGGTGAAAAGCGCAATGTCCTGCCCGCAATCAGCGAGATCATTGATCATTTCCACGCCTTCGTGATGTGCCTGCAGGAGTTGCCGCAACCTGTCGTCAGCTGTGTCCGTGGAGTCGCGGCCGGCGGCGGCTTCTCATTGGCAATTGGCGCCGACATCATCATCGCCGATGAAACGGCGAAATTCACGCCGGCCTATCGCAAGCTTGGAATCTCTCCGGATGGTGGCGGCAGCTTCTTCCTTCCGCGTCTTGTCGGCAGCAAAAAAGCGATGGAAATGTTCCTGTCCGGAAAGACCTATGGGGCACAGGAAGCCAGGGACATGGGACTGATCAATGCGGTTGCTCCCAATTCAGATCTCGACGGCAAGACACGCGAAATCCTGGACGAACTTGTCTCAAATTCCGGCGTGGCAAGCGCCGCGACAAAGCAGCTGCTGAAGGGTTCCGAACTTGAGGCGCTTCGCCGCCATCTGGACGCGGAAAAGGCTTCGTTCCTGAGCCTTGCCGGTGGGACGGATTTCACAGAGGGCGTGGACGCCTTCCTGCAGAAACGGAACCCAGCGTTCCGGAACTGACTGTTCCCGGCGGGACCGACGTTTTGGCAGGCAACAGCGAAAAAAGGGAAAGTGGCGCGCCCTACGGGAGTCGAACCCGTCTTTACAACGTGAAAGGCTGTCGTCCTAACCGATAGACGAAGGGCGCGCTGAAGTGCCATTGGCGACAAGCGTCAATGGCTGGGGCTCTATAGGTGGCGTTTCCCGGCTTTGCAAGTCTGGCGGAAAC
>CAZUKI010000031.1:5933-12518 GCA_964620785.1 uncultured Aestuariivirga sp. | reverse complement strand
GGGGCTGCGTCCTGGATCTGCAGTGACGGCTGGCGCTTCGCGCCCCATTCGTCGATGGCGAGCCGCCCGGCAATGTGCAGCGGAAAGGAACGTTCCGAGAGCAGCAGTTCACCGAGCGGCGTTCCCAGGGCGCGAAAGGCGATGGCCTTGAGACGCGTGCCGTCACTGGCGGCAACGGTGCAGCGCACATGGTCGGTGCCCGCCGCATCGGCATAGAGCACCCGATGGGCGGGAAAGACAAACAGCGGCGCCGGGTGCGATTGCCCGTAAGGCCCTGCCTGTTCCAGCAGTTCGATCAGGTCGAGGGTGGCACCCGAGGCAGACAGGGCGCCGTCAACAAGCAGGATCCTGTTGCGGGAAGCGGCAACGGCGTCATGCAGTTCGGCATCGAGAAAAAAGCGCAGCGACTGCAGGTTCTCGATCCTGACGGTAAGCCCCGCCGCCATGGCGTGGCCGCCGCCCTTCTCGATCAGGCCCATGTCCAGGGCCTTGCGCACCGCGCTGCCGAGATCAACGCCGCTGATGGAGCGGCCGGAACCCGTGGCCATGCCCGACGACCTGTCGAGTGCCAAGGCGAAGGCGGGAAGCGAAAAGGCTTCCTTGAGGCGTGCTGCCGCAAGGCCAACGACACCTGGATGCCAGGCGTCGGAGGCCACGACGATTGCTGCGCTCTTGCCTTCCTTGCCAAGGCTTGCCTCGGCCTGCGCCTTGGCATCCTCGACGGCGCGCATTTCCAGCGCCTGGCGCTTGCGGTTCATCTCGTCGAGCTTTCGCGCCATGTTGATCGCTTCGCTACGGTCATCGCAAAGAAGCAAATCGAGCGCCTCCATGGCATGGCCGACCCGGCCCGCCGCATTGAGGCGCGGCCCGATCATGTAACCCAGCGCATAGGTATCAGGCTTCCGCTTGAGACCCGCGACATCGGCGAGTGCGGCTATCCCGGCATTTTCCCGCCGCGCCATGACCTTGAGGCCTTGCGTGACAAAAGCCCGGTTCAGGCCCTTGAGCGGAACCACGTCGCAGACCGTGGCAAGGGCCACCAGCTCAAGCCAACGCAGAAGGTTGGGTTCTTCGCGCTGGGCGTTGAAGAACTGCCGTGCGCGCAGCGCCCGGTTGGTCGCGGCGGCAAGCAGCAAGGTGAGGCCGGCAGCACACAGGTGCCCCAACCCAGAGGTATCGTCCTGGCGGTTCGGATTGATGACGGCAAAAGCCTCTGGCAGTTCCTGAGACGCCTGATGATGGTCAACGATGATGCTTTGAAGCCCCTGGCCTGCGGCGTGGGCCAGCGGATCATGGGCCAACACGCCACAGTCGAGGGTCACGAGCAGGCGCGTTCCCCTGGCGCGCAGGGTCTCCACTGCGGCAATGCTCGGCCCGTATCCTTCGGAAATGCGGTCGGGGATGTAGACTTCCGAAGAACAGCCGAGTGCCGCAAGGTAGCGCTTGAGCAGGGCCGCGGAACTGACACCATCCACGTCATAGTCGCTGATGATGCCGACCTGTTCGCCGGCGATGATGGCTTCGGCAAGACGGGCCGCGCCCTTCTCGAGGTCGCGCAGCGCCGATGGCTGGGGCATCAGGCTGCGTAGCGTCGGGTTGAGGAACTGCTCCACCTCGTCGAGGGCAACACCTCGTGCCGCGATGACGCGGGCAACAAGATCGGGAATGTCGAAACGCTGGCTGATGGCTTCGGCGAGCCGCGTATCGCTCAGCCGCGCCTGCCATATGAGGCCCCGTGCCGAGTGTTCGATGTCGAGGAAGGCCCTGGCGTCCACGGCGGGCTTCAGAACCGCTCAATGCGGATGACGCGCGGATGGCCCGCCACATGGCCATCCTTCTCGATGCGGCCGATGGCCTTGCGGATCGAGGTTTCGAGGCTGTCATGGGTGATCAGGGTGAATTGGGCCGTGTCGCGCACCTCCTCGGCCAGGGGGCGGCCACGCTGCACGATGCTCTCAATCGAGATCTTCTCATCGGCAAGGATGCGGGCCACCGCGGCAACCGCGCCCGGCTTGTCACGCAATTGCAGTGCCACATAGAAACCGCCCTCATGGGCTTTCAGTGGCGGTGACTTGAAGGGTTTCATGGCCGCTACCGGAACGCCGAAGGCCGGGCGCAAATTGCCCCGGGCGATATCCACGATGTCGGCAATCACGGCCGAGGCTGTGGGATGGCTGCCGGCGCCGCGCCCTTCCAGCATCAGGTCGCCCACAAAATCACCCTTGATCACGACAGCGTTGAAGACGCCATCGGTATCGGCGAGCGGCGAGCCCTTACGCACCAGCGTCGGGTGGACGCGCTGTTCAACGCCCTGCTCATGGCGCACGGCAACGCCGAGCAGCTTGACCTTGTAACCCATCTCCGAAGCATTGCGGATGTCATCGAGGGTGATGCCGGTAATGCCTTCGACGGCGATGGCGGAGACATTGACCTCCGTTCCGAAGGCAAGTGCGGCCAGAACCGCGAGCTTGTGGGCGGTATCAAAACCGCCGACGTCAAAGGTCGGGTCGGCCTCGGCATAGCCAAGGCTCTGGGCTTCTTTCAGGACATCGGCAAAGTCCCGGCCTTCGCTGCCCATCTTGGTCAGGATGTAATTGCAGGTGCCATTGAGGATGCCAAAGAGCTTGCGCGGGGCATTGCCGACGAGGCCCTCGCGAAGAGTCTTGATTACCGGAATGCCGCCGGCAACTGCGGCCTCGAAATTCAGGGCAACGCCAACCTTCTCGGCCGCCCTGGCAAGGCCTGAGCCATGGTGCGCCAGCAAGGCCTTGTTGGCCGTCACCACATGCTTTCCCGCCGCAATGGCCGCTTCAACGGCATCCTTGGCAGGACCTGTGTCACCCCCGATCAGTTCCACGAAAACGTCGATGTCAGGCGATCTTGCCAGCGCCACCGGGCTGTCGTGCCAGGTGACGGCACTCAGGTCGTGGCCCCGGTCCTTGCCACGGTTGCGGGCCGAAACCGCACTGACGCGCACGGGCATTCCTGCCCGGGCATCAACCAGCCGGCCGTGGGCCTTCAGGATGTCGAGGACGCCTGCCCCCACGGTGCCCAGCCCGGCAACGCCTATGCGCAATGGTTTCGTCATGGAATGCCCGTATTTCTTAACATTTGGCGGGCAACTTATGACGATGGGGCCACGATTTGGCAAGGAAGGCGCTTGCGGCCCCATTGGTGCCTTACTAGCCTGAGACCGTTGCTACCCGGAAACCGCCCATGACCGACGCCACCACACCAGCAAGACCAGCAAGCAGCCAAACGGGGCTGCCGCTCGGCCTTGGCCTGCCCGATCCGGCGAAGCTTTCGCACAATCTTGCGCTGAGCTACGAGAGGATGGCGCGCATCGCCGAACTTCTCGCCGCCAATGCCGAGGAGAACCGCGAGCAGGCGGAAGCGCAGATGGTGCCGGTGGAGCAAGTGAGCCGCACCTTGGGCGATATCGTGCAGGCGCATCTGGCGCAGCCCGAGAAGCTGATGCAGTCCCAGATGAAACTGTGGGGACGCTACAGCGAAGTCTGGAACAACGCCTGGGCCAGGGCGCTCGGCCAGCAGGTCGATCCAGTGATCACGCCCGCGGGCTCCGACAAGCGCTTCAAGGACAAGGACTGGAGCGACAACTCCGTCTTCGATTTCCTGAAGCAGATCTATCTCGTCTCCGTCGCCTGGGCCCAGGAAATGGTGGACAGCGCCGAGGGCGTTGACCCACACACCAAGCAGAAGGCCAAGTTCTACGTCGAGAACATTGCCAACGCCTTTTCGCCCAGCAACTTTCCGATGACCAATCCGGAGGTGCTGAAGGCCACGCTTTCATCCAATGGCGTGAACCTGCTGCAAGGACTTGAGAAGTTCGAGGCAGACCTGGAGTCGAGCAACGGACGTTTCCGCATCCGCCAGGTGGACGGAAAGCCTTTCAAGCTCGGAGAGAACATTGCCACCACGCCGGGCAAGGTCATTTTCCGCAATGATGTCTTCGAACTGATCCAGTACAGCCCGCAGGTGCCGCGTACCTTCGAGATCCCGCTGCTGATCGTGCCGCCCTGGATCAACAAGTTCTACATTCTCGACCTGACCGAGAAGAAATCCTTCATCCGCTGGTGCGTTGAGAACGGCCTGACGGTGTTCGTGATGTCATGGATCAACGCTGACACGGCACAAGGCCGCAAGAGTTTTGCCGACTACATGCGCGAGGGCTTTCTCACCGCTGTTGACGTTGCCACCAAGGCCACCGGTGCCCCGAAGATCAACACGGTCGGCTTCTGCATTGGCGGCTCGCTGGTGGCGTCATCGCTGGGTTACATGGCGGCCAAGGGCGATGACCGGGTCGGTGCTGCAACGTTCCTCACGACGCAGGTGGATTTCGAAAAGGCCGGCGACCTTCTGGTCTATGTCGATGACGAGCAGGTGAAGTGGATCGAGGAACGCATGCAGGACAAGGGCTACCTGCCCGGCTCGCGCATGGCGGATGCCTTCAACCTCTTGCGCTCCAATGACCTGATCTGGTCCTACATGGTCAACAACTACCTTCTCGGCAAGGATCCTTCCGCCTTCGATCTCCTGTACTGGAACAGTGATTCAACGCGCATGCCGGCCGGGGTGCATTCGTTCTACCTGCGCGAATGCTACATGAACAACCGGTTGTCGCAGGGACGCATGGTTCTCGACAACGTGCGCATCGACCTGAAGAAGGTGAAGGTTCCGGTCTATAATCTCGCCTGCAAGGATGACCACATCGCGCCACTGCCTTCGGTGTTCAGGCTCGGCGAGTTCTTTGGCGGAGACACCCGCCTTGTCGTGTCGGGCTCCGGGCACATCGCCGGGGTGGTCAACCCGCCTGCCGCGCAGAAATACAAATACTGGACCAATGACAACAAGGCGCCAAGCGTCGAGCAGTGGCTGGCATCGGCCAGTGAACACAAGGGCTCATGGTGGCAGGACTGGACAGACTGGATCACCTCGCGGTCTGGCGAAAAACAGCCGGCACCAATTCCAGGCACGGGTCCCTTCCCGGAGCTGGGTGATGCACCCGGGGAATATGTCCGGGTCAATGGCCTCAACTGAGTGACGGCAAAGAAAAAGGGTCACCAGAGGTGGCCCTTCTTGCAATCCTGGTGGTGTTGATCAGCGCTTCGAGAACTGGAAGCGGCGGCGAGCCTTGGCCCGACCATACTTCTTGCGTTCGACCGCACGGCTGTCACGCGTGAGGAAGCCACCCTTCTTGAGCGCGCCGCGAAGGCCCGGCTCGAAGTAGGTCAGGGCGCGGGCGAGGCCGTGGCGCACGGCACCGGCCTGACCGGAGAGACCACCGCCGACCACGGTGCAATCGACATCAAGCTCGCTGAGGCGGCTCGATGCAACGAGCGGCTGCTGCACGATCATGCGCAGCACCGGACGGGCGAAGTAGGTCTCAATGGGCTTGCCGTTGACGGTGATGCGGCCCTTGCCGCGCTTCACCCAGACGCGCGAGATGGCGTTCTTGCGGCGGCCCGTGGCATAGGCTCGGCCCTGGCCATCGAGCTTCGGTTCCGCTGGCTTGGCGGGAGCAGCCGCCGCATTGGCGGCAAGTCCCAGGGCCTGGCCCAGATTGGAAAGCGTTGTTGTTTCGGCCATGGACTAACCCCTGATGGTGTTCTTGGCGTTCATCGACTTGACGTCGAGAACAACCGGGTTCTGGGCTACATGGGGATGCTCGGTGCCCTTGTAGATGCGAAGGTTGGTGAGCTGCTTGCGCTTCAACGAGGCGCCCGGAAGCATGCGGCGGACCGCGGCTTCGAGCACACGCTCGGGATGCTTGCCTTCGAGATAGTTCTTGGCAACGCGTTCCTTGATGCCGCCCGGAAAGCCGGTGTGCCAGTAATACTTCTTCTGCTGCAGCTTGCGGCCGGTAAACACGGCCTTCTCGCAGTTGATGACAATGACGTTGTCACCGCAGTCCATGTGCGGCGTGAAGGTGGTCTTGTGCTTGCCGCGCAGACGATTGGCAATGATCGTGGCGAGCCTTCCCACCACGAGCCCGTCTGCATCGATCAGCACCCACTGCTTCTGAATATCCTGGGCTTTCGCCGAAAAGGTCTTCATGAAAGGGTCTCTCGATTGCTTCAGACAATAATACAGCGCCACTGGCTAAAATGGCGCTTTCGGCGTTGCAGATGCTCGCAATGACGGCAGAAGTCAAGAAAATCCGAACAAATTCTTGTGTGGTATTATGTTACCTCAAAAATGATGGTGACGCATGGCAGCCACCGTGCCGGTTCATTTTCCGGTGGAGCGGCGGCGGCGGCTTCGATAGAGTTGCACCGAGGAAACAAAGCCAGTGAAATTGCCCGTCGTCATCGCCTTGACCGCTGCGGCCTTGCTCGCGGGCGCGGCTGCCCATGCCCGCCAGCCGGACGTTGTGGCGTGGCCCAGCCAGCCCCAGATGACCCGGGGTCTTAAGCCTGTTCCCCCAGACGGCAGGCTGGCACAGCAGACGCCAGCGCCGATTCCAGAGCCGATTCCGGCGCCGCTACCGGCTAGCCCTCCAGTCAAGGACCAGGAACAGGTCCCGGCCTCGCCGGCAGAACCTGCAGCGCCGGAGACAACACCTGG
>CAZUKI010000031.1:4215-5833 GCA_964620785.1 uncultured Aestuariivirga sp. | reverse complement strand
GAACTGACGCTCGAACAGGCAAAGCGGGCGCTCGACACCTATGTGCTGGTCAGCGAAAAGTACAAGGACGCGGCACTGGAGAACTATGAAAACCTGCAGGATTTCGTCGACCAGGCGCCGCAGGGCGCAGCCTTCGAGGCAGATATCAAGGCGGCCGGATTTGCCTCTGTCAACGAATGGAACACCGCTGTCACGACCTTGAGCTTTGCCCTTGCCAACATCAGTGACGACCAGACAGCCGATATTCGCCAACAGATCGACGAACTCAAGGCCGATACCGAGATGGCGCAGGACATGCGCGAACGGATGATCACTGCTCTCAACGCCATGATCCCCTCCGAAAACAACAAGAAGGTGATCGGTGAACTGCAGCAGGATCCGGTCTATGGCGAAAAGCTCAAGCAACTGGAAACGGAAGAAGCGGAATGACTGACCTGATCCGGCGGGACATGAGCGCCGGGGTATTACGCCTGACACTGTCCGACGATGCCACCCGCAACTCGCTTTCAGAAGCCATGATGAACAGCCTGGCCAAGGCGCTGGCGGATGCGGACACCGACCATTCCATTGCCGCCATCATCATTGCTTCGACGGGCAAGGCATTCTCCTCGGGGCACAATCTCAAGGAACTGACGGCCCGGCGCGCCGACAGTGATGGCGGATTGTCCTACTTCGAAAAGATCTTCGGCAATTGTGCGCGGCTGATGCTGCAGATCGCCCATCACCGTTGCGCCGTCATAGCGGAAGTGGACGGACTTGCCAGTGCCGCAGGTTGCCAACTCGTCGCCACATGTGATCTCGCCTACGCCTCCCCACGGGCGTCTTTCTGCACACCCGGCGTCAATATCGGTCTCTTCTGTTCGACGCCGATGGTGCCGCTGTCACGCACGGTTCCGGCAAAGCAGGCCATGGAAATGCTGCTGCTTGGCGGCATCCACGACGCCGAATTCGCATTCAGGGCGGGGCTGATCAACGCCATCGTGCCGCAAAACGAACTCAGCGCCCATGTCGCCAATGTGGCACAGACAATCTCCGGCAAATCGATGGCGGCCATTTCCTACGGCAAGCGCCTGTTCCATGAACAGGCCAGCCTTCCCATGGCGGAGGCCTATGCCACTTCGGCTGCGGTGATGGTGAAGAACATGCTGGACGGCGCTGCCTGCGAAGGCCTTGATGCCTTCATCAACAAGCGCCACCCCCACTGGCCAGCTTTACCTGCCGGCACGGCATGAAACCCAGGCTGAATTTCGTGACGCTTGGCGTCTCCGATGTCGGGCGCGCCAAGGCGTTCTATCAGCGGCTTGGACTCGCAGAGCATGGCATGGGCAATGAGCATGTCGGGTTTTTTGATATCAATGGCGTGGTGCTCGCCGTCTTCGGCCATGCGGACCTGGCGCATGATGCTGGACTTGCGGCAGGCGAGACGCCCGCCTTTCGCGGTGTCAGCCTCGCCTGGAACGCCAACAGCCCCGAAGAAGTCGACAGCATCCTTGCCCATGCGGTCGGGGCCGGGGCCAGGCTTGTCAAAAACGGGCGGAAGGTGTTCTGGGGTGGATACTCCGGCTATTTTGCCGATCCCGATGGGCACTTGTGGGAAGTCGCCCACAATCCCCATGTA
>CAZUKI010000031.1:0-4115 GCA_964620785.1 uncultured Aestuariivirga sp. | reverse complement strand
CTCTATGGCAAGCTCGTGCAGGCCTCTCTCACGGAAATTCCAACGGCCATCGATATGGTTGACGTGTTTCGCAATTCGGAGGCTGCGCTCAGCGTGGTGAAGAGTGCTCTCGAGATGTCACCCTTGCCCAAAGTGATCTGGATGCAGCTTGGGGTGAGGAACGACGAAGCGGCGCGGCTTGCCGAGGCGCAAGGCATCAAGGTGGTTATGAACCGTTGCCCCAAGATGGAATATGGCAAGCTCTCCGGGGAATATGCCTGGGTGGGCGGAAACCCCGGGGTCATCTCGTCACGGCGGCAGGTCATGCACGGGAACGGCAGGCTGCAAAGCCTCGGCATTGGAGACATTCCAAAATAGAGCGACGGATTGCGCCGGCTATCGCGTCGTTGCTTCAAGACAGTCTCAAAAGGTTTCAATACCATGCGCTATACAAAGGTTGCCATCTGGCTGCACTGGATCACCGCGGCACTGATGATTTTCATGTTGGTCTGGGGTGAAGACCTCATCAAGGTCCGGCGCGGCGAATCGCTGGCAGGCTGGCAACCATCCGCCCATGCAACCATTGGTGTACTCATTCTCCTGCTGGCCGTCGCCCGGCTTCTCTGGCGCGCGAGTAATCCGCCGCCCGCCTTGCCAAGCGGAATGAGCAGCTTTGAACGGCTCGCCTCCCATGCCACGCATGGGGCGTTCTATGTGCTGATGATTGCCATCCCGGTACTCGGCCTTCTGGCTCTGGTGCCTTTTGGGCAGACCCACACGGATGTAGAGCAGGTCCAGTTCCTCAGACTGTTCTCACTCAATTTCATGCCCAACCTGGGAGAATGGTCGCTGGGAGCCCACGAAATCGCGGCGACACTCGCCAAGCTCCTGGTCATTCTGCACGTGCTGGCGGCGCTGAAGCACCAGTTCTGGAACAAGGACGGTCTCCTCAAGCGCATGGCACCGCATTGACAGGATGAATTGCGCCTGAGGGCGCGGGCCGTTACTGTGGGCTTCCAGTACAGAGGAGTTCCACATGGCCGACAGCAAACCCGGTTTTGATACACTTGCCATCCACGCCGGGGCGGCGCCCGATCCCGCGACGGGGGCACGCGTCACGCCGATCTATCAAACGACGGCCTATGTCTTCAACGATGTGAACCATGCAGCCGATCTGTTCGCGCTGCGCGCCTTCGGCAACATCTACACCCGCATCATGAACCCGACGCAGGCCGTGCTGGAAGCAAAAGTGGCGGCCCTCGAAGGCGGCACGGCGGCACTGGCCGTGGCATCTGGCCATGCGGCGCAATTGCTGGCCTTCCACACCATCATGCAGCCCGGCGACGAATTCGTGGCGGCGCGGCAGCTCTATGGTGGCTCGATCAACCAGTTCAACCATTCCTTCAAATCCTTCGGCTGGCATGTGGTGTGGGCCGATGCCGAAGATCCGGCCAGTTTCGAAAAGGCAATCTCGCCCAAGACCAAGGCCATCTTCATCGAGTCGATCTGCAATCCCGGCGGCCGCATCACCGACATCGAGGCCATCGCCAAGATTGCCAAGAAGGCCGGGCTGCCACTCATCGTCGATAACACGCTGGCGACACCCTACCTGTGCACGCCTCTCGCGCATGGCGCCAACATCGTGTTGCACTCCCTGACAAAGTTCATGGGCGGGCACGGCAATTCCATGGGCGGCGTCATCGTCGATGGCGGCAATTTCGACTGGGCCGCCTCGGGACGCTATCCCCTGCTCTCGGAACCCAACGACAGTTATCACGGCATGCGTCTCTACGAGACGTTTGGCGGCATCGCCTTTGCCATCACCTGCCGGGTCCTGGGCTTGCGCGACCTTGGCCCTGCCATGGCCCCGTTCAACGCTTTCCTCATCCTCACTGGCATGGAAACGCTCGGCCTGCGCATGCAGCGCCATTGTGACAATGCCCTGGCAGTCGCGACCTGGCTTTCCAAGAACAAGGATGTGTCCTGGGTAAATTATGCCGGGCTTGCTACCGACAAGCACCATGCCCTGCAAAAGAAATATGCGCCAAAGGGTGCCGGCGCCGTCCTCACCTTTGGGCTGAAAGGCGGCTATGATGCCGGCGTCAAACTTGTTTCGAACGTGAAGCTGCTGTCGCACCTTGCCAACCTTGGCGACACGCGCTCGCTCATCATTCACCCGGCATCAACGACGCATAGCCAATTGACCGACGAGCAGAAGGTGAAGGCCGGCGCCGGACCTGAAGTCGTGCGGCTTTCAATCGGCATCGAAGACGTCAAGGACATCATCGCCGATCTGGAGCAGGCACTCGCGTAAGCGTTGTCAGGTGCCAGATCGCCAGCGCCAGAACGGCGAGGGCACCAGCCTGATGGAGCAGCGCCACGGAAAGCGGCACGTGATGGATCACCGTCACGATGCCTAGTGTTGCCTGCAGCACGACGGCTATCACCAGCGTTACCGCGCTTGCCGACCTGACCAAAAACGCCTGCAGGATCGCCCACAGCAAAATGACATAGGCCAGAAGCCTGTGGTTGAACTGTGTGGCGAGCGCGTTCTCGAAGAAATTTCGCCAGGCTGGTGTCACGGCATTCATGCCGTCCGGCCACCAGGCGCCGTTCATCTTGGGCCAGGTGTCGGAGGCAAAACCGGCGTCCAGGCCGGCGACAAAGCCACCCGCTGCGACCTGCAGGAAGATCAAGGCGATGAAAACGACCGCCATGCCGGTTCCGGCCAAGAAGGGTTTGCGACGCGCGGTCGAGAGCGTCAGTGCCACCCAGACAACGGCTGCAAAGATCAGGAAGGCGAGGCTGAGATGGGCTGCAAGGCGGTACTGGCTGACATCGATCCGGTCCACGAGGCCAGATGAAACCATATACCAGCCCAGCGCGCCCTGCGCCCCGCCGAGAACGAAGATCAGGAGAAGGCGCGGCCAGATGTTTCGCGGAATTGCCCTGGTGACGATGAAATAGAGAAACGGAACCGCAAAGGCGATGCCGATCAGGCGGCCGAGAAAGCGATGGGCCCATTCCCACCAGAAAATGAACTTGAACTCGGATACCGACATGCCGCGGTTCTGAATTTGATATTCCGGTATCTGTTTGTATTTCTCGAAGACTTCGAGCCATTGCGCATCTGTGAGCGGCGGTATGGCACCGAGCAAGGGCCGCCATTCCGTGATGGACAATCCGCTGTCGGTCAGCCGCGTTGCACCGCCAACCACCACAATCAAGGCAATCAGCAGGGCGATTGCCCAAAGCCACAAGCCAACCTTCCGCAGAGACTTCGGAGTATCCATGATGGGGCGCAGTTATCGGCGCCCACACCGCCTGCGCAAGCGCCCATTGGCCGCACCTGCTGCCGCCGCACCGGCCACTATAAGCGACACATGAACATGAGGACGCGCAAGGCCATCGGCACGGTTGCCACGGTTTCCTGGCTCATCATCTATGCGCTGGTGGCCATGGCAATCGGCGGTGCATGGGTGGTTGGCCGCGGCATGGGGCTTGAACTTGCGTATTATGTCGCAGCCGGTGTTGCCTGGATTCCGGTTGCCATGATCATCATCCGGTGGATGTCCAAACCCGATCCGTGACGGTGCGTTACGCCACGAGCATCGCCGGGTTCCGCACCTGGATTGTCAGCACATTGGTCATGCCGTTCGACTTGAGTGTCCGGGCAGCGGCAGGCAGATCAGCAGCGCGCTGAGCTGCGGCAACGATGACGGCGGCACCGCAGCCTTTCATCAGAGTGAGAGCATTGCGTGCAGCTTCGCCGGCGTGGACAATGACAGCATCGTGAGTATCAGCCAATGTCGCGATCAATGCTTCCGCGCCCCAGGCAAGGTCGGGACTGCCATCCCGCAGTTCCTCGCCACGCCGGATCACCTGCAGCGGTGACTTCGGGTCACGCTGGATAACGTCTGCCAGAGCAACCGAATCGGCGAGCAGATCAGAAAGCCCTGGCGCCGGTTCAAGTGCCATGAGATCTGAGATGACAGAATGGCGTGGTTCCAGGTCAATGAGGATCGTCCTCAGGCCATTTTCTGCAAGCGTCCGAGATAGCGCTACGGCAGCGTAGGCCTGCTCATTGCCAGCACCGATTCCGGCGACCGCAATCCGCTTTGTCCGCCCCTGCTTCA
>CAZUKI010000030.1:16304-17496 GCA_964620785.1 uncultured Aestuariivirga sp. | reverse complement strand
ATGCCGCCGTCAGGCCGGTCAGGACAATCCATGTCTGCAACCGCACGCGGGAGAAGTCCGAAGCTATTGCCCAGGAACTGCGCGCTGACGGCTTTGACGCCATGGCCTCGGAGGTGGAAGTGGCCGTGCCCCAGTCCGACATCGTCTGCGGCATCACAAGTTCCACCGAGTCGTTGATCCATGGCGCCTGGATCAGGCCCGGCACGCACATTGACCTTGCCGGTGCCTTCAAGCCCGGCATGCGCGAAACCGATGGTGATGCCGTGGCGATGGCCTCGGTCTTTGTCGATACCCTTGATGGCGCCAGGGCCGAGGCGGGCGATCTCATTCAGGCCGAACAGGAAGGCAAGTTCAACTTCGCCGACATCAAGGGTGATCTTGAGGGTCTCTGCCGTGGCAAGATCCGCGGTCGCCAGAACGGCCGCGAGGTCACGCTCTTCAAGTCCTGCGGCACGGCGCTCGAAGACCTGGCGGCTGCCGTCATGGTGAATTTGCGTAGTTGAGGCCCAGCCGCTATCAGGCGGCTCATGCAGGTCACCAATCCCATCTGTGTTGCTCTCGACACCCCTGACGTTGCCCGCGCCACGGCGCTGGCGCGGCTGCTCAGGCCGCACATCGGCTTCGTCAAGATCGGCATGGAGTTCTTCTACGCCTATGGCAAGGAAGGCTATGAGGCCGTGGCCCGCGAGGGCGTGCCGATCTTCCTTGATCTCAAGCTCCATGACATTCCCAACACTGTGGAGCAGGGCCTGCGCTCGCTCATGCGCCTTGCCCCGGCACCGGCCCTCATCAACATCCATGCCCAGGGCGGCAGGGCCATGCTCGAGGCGGCGCGAAAGGCCGTTCCGACCACGACGCAGCTGATCGCCGTCACCGTGCTGACCAGCCTCGCGGACGAAGACTGCGAAGCCACGGGCCACAACCTCGGTGCTTCCGCCCTTGCCGAAAAACTTGCCAAGCTGGCGGAAAGTGCCGGCCTCGATGGCGTGGTCTGCTCGGCCCGCGACCTGCCGCGAATCAACGCTGCGGTGAAGCCGTCATTCCTGAAGGTCACTCCCGGCATCAGGCCGGATGATGCTGCCGTCCATGACCAGAAGCGCATCGCAACACCAGCAGCAGCCATTGCCGCTGGCGCGAGCATCCTGGTCATCGGCCGGGCCATTACTGGTGCCGCTGATCCCGCCCGTGCCGC
>CAZUKI010000030.1:5992-16204 GCA_964620785.1 uncultured Aestuariivirga sp. | reverse complement strand
GCGCGTCACCGCCATCAAGGCACTGACCGGCAAGCCCGCCATCAAGGCGATCAAGGTCGGTGGTCCTGAAGACGTGGCCAAGGCTGCGGCCTATGTGGACGTGGCAGACCTGCTGCTCTTCGACACCAAGGCCCCGGCCACGCTCAAGAACGCCCTGCCCGGCGGCAACGGCATTGCCTTTGACTGGACGCTGCTTGAGGGAAAGCGCGGCTTCATGCTCTCGGGCGGCCTGACGCCCGGCAATGTGGCTGAGGCCATCCGCGTGACCGGCGCCCCCATGGTTGATGTCTCATCCGGTGTTGAATCTGCGCCCGGAAAGAAGGACATTAACCTCATCGCGAAATTCATTGAGGCTGCCAAGGCCGCCAGCTAAGACCTCCTGCCATGACCAGCATTGAGCCCAATTCCTTCCGCACCGGGCCTGACGAAAAGGGCCTGTTCGGCATCTACGGCGGCCGCTTTGTCGCCGAAACCCTGATGCCACTCATCCTCGAACTGGAGCAGGCCTACAAGGACGCCAAGGCCGATCCCGCCTTCCAGAAGGAGCTGGACGGCTTCCTCGAGCACTATGTGGGGCGTCCCTCGCCACTCTATTTTGCCGAGCGCCTCACCGAGCACCTCGGCGGCGCCAAGGTCTATTTCAAGCGTGACGAGCTGAACCACACCGGCGCCCACAAGATCAACAACGTCATGGGCCAGATCCTGCTCGCCCGCCGCATGGGCAAGAAGCGCATCATCGCGGAAACAGGTGCCGGCCAGCATGGTGTTGCCACGGCGACGGCCTGTGCCCGCTTCGGCCTCGAATGCGTGGTCTACATGGGCGAGGTCGATATCGAGCGCCAGAAACCCAATGTCTTCCGCATGAAGCTGCTCGGCGCCGAGGTTGTCCCGGCAAAATCGGGATCACGCACCCTCAAGGACGCCCTCAATGAGGCCCTGCGCGACTGGGTCTCCAATGTCGAGGACACCTTCTACTGCATCGGCACCGTCGCCGGTCCCCATCCCTATCCGGAGATGGTCCGCGACTTCCAGTCTGTGATCGGCCGTGAAACCAGGCGCCAGATGCAGGAGCGTGAAGGCAGGCTTCCGGATTCGCTGGTGGCTGCGATTGGCGGCGGCTCCAATGCCATGGGCCTCTTCCATCCCTTCCTCGATGACAGGAACATCGAGATTTACGGTGTCGAGGCCGCAGGCCACGGCATCCACACAAAGACGGGTCATGCGGCTTCAATCACCGGCGGCAGGCCAGGCGTCCTTCATGGCAACCGCACCTATCTGCTCATGGATGACGATGGCCAGATCATCGAGGGCCATTCGATCTCGGCAGGCCTCGATTATCCGGGCATCGGTCCAGAGCATGCCTGGCTCCATGACGTCGGCCGCGTCAACTATGTCTCGGCCACCGACAAGGAGGCACTGTCCGCCTTCCAGCTCTGCTGCAAGCTCGAAGGCATCATTCCGGCACTGGAACCGTCACACGCGCTGGCCCATGTCATCAAGCTGGCGCCCACCCTGCCAAGCGACCACCTGATGGTAATGAACATGTGCGGGCGCGGCGACAAGGACATCTTCACCGTCGCCGACATTCTTGGAGTGAAGCTGTGACCGCACGCATGGATGCAAAGTTTGCCAGCCTGAAGCAGCAGGGCCGCGCCGCGCTGGTGACCTTCGTGACGGCGGGCGATCCTGACTACAAGACCTCGCTCAAGATCATCGAGGGCCTGCCCAAGGCGGGTGCCGACATCATCGAATTCGGCATGCCCTTCACTGATCCCATGGCTGATGGTCCGGCGATCCAGGCAGCAGGCCTGCGCGCCCTCAAGGCGGGCCAGACCATGAAGAAGACCCTGAAGCTGGTCGCCGACTTCCGCAAGAAGGACAAGGACACACCCATCGTTCTCATGGGCTACTACAATCCGATCTATGTCTATGGCGTCGAGAAATTCCTCGCCGATGCCGGCAAGGCTGGCGCCGATGGCCTGATCGTTGTCGATCTGCCGCCCGAGGAAGACGAGGAACTCTGCATTCCGGCCTTGAACGCCGGCCTCAACTTCATCCGCCTCGCCACCCCGACGACCGACGACAAGCGTGCCCCGGCGGTATTCCGCAACACTTCGGGCTTTGTCTATTACGTTTCGGTGCTCGGCATCACCGGCACCAAGGCTCCCGACCTCAAGAGCGTCAGGGCCAACGTCAAGCGCTTGAAGACCCACACTTCTCTCCCCATCTGCGTAGGCTTCGGGGTCAAGTCGGCCGAACAGGCAAAGGCCATCGCCAGGGATGCCGATGGCGTCGTTGTGGGCTCTGCCCTCGTCAACGCCGTTGCCGCTTCGCTGACCAGGCAGGGCAAGGCCACGGCCAAGACCGCCGGTGCCGTCCACAGGCTGGTGAAGGACATTGCAAGGGGCGTGAGTGCATGAACTGGATCAAGAACTACGTCCGCCCTAAGATCCGCTCGCTGCTCGGCCAGAAGCGCGACACCCCGGAGAACATGTGGGTCAAGGACCCCGAGTCCGGCCAGATGGTGTTCTACCGCGACCTCGAGGCAAATCTCTTCGTCTTCCCGGGTTCCGGCCATCACCACCGCATGCCGGTCGAGGCGCGGCTCAAATCCATCTTCGATGCCGAATGGGAGAAGATCCCGTTTCCGGCCGTCGCCACCGATCCGCTGAAATTTCGCGACGAGCGCCGCTACACGGACCGTCTCAAGGAAGCCAAGGCCAAGGGCAATGGCGAGGATTCAATCCATGCCGGCTTCGGCAAGGTCGATGGCATGAACATGGTTGTCATGGTGCAGGACATGTCCTTCATCGGTGGCTCCCTTGGCATGGCGGCGGGCGAGGCCATCATCACGGCCATGCGCAAGGCGCTGGCTGGCAAATGCCCCTGCGTCATCTTCGTGGCCTCGGGCGGCGCGCGCATGCAGGAAGGCATCCTCTCGCTCATGCAGATGCCGCGAACCACCGTCGCCGTGCAGGAACTGCGCGCCGCGGGCCTGCCCTACATCGTCGTGCTCACCAATCCGACGACCGGCGGCGTCACCGCCTCCTATGCCATGCTGGGTGACGTGCACCTGGCAGAGCCCAACGCGCTCATCGGCTTTGCCGGACAGCGCGTCATCGAGCAGACCATTCGCGAGAAGCTGCCGGAAGGCTTCCAGCGCTCGGAATATCTCAAGGCCCATGGCATGGTGGACATGGTCGTGCCGCGCCAGGAGCTCAAGGCAACGATTGCCCGCATTGCCCGCATCCTGATGAAGTCGCCAGCCCTGGCGGCGCCGTCGGGCTCCCTCGTTCCCGTCTGAGGACAGACCCATGGCGGTGAGTGACGCCATTCTCATGCGGCTCCTTGCGCTGCATCCCAAGATCATCGACCTCAGCCTCGAGCGGATGGAAAACATCCTGGCGCGGCTCGGCAATCCGGAACGCAAGCTGCCGCCGGTCGTTCATATCGCTGGCACCAATGGCAAGGGTTCGACGCAAGCCTTCCTGCGCGCCATCATGGAGCAGGCGGGCCTGCGCGTGCACGCCTATACCTCGCCGCATCTCGTGAAGTTCCATGAGCGCATCCGCATTGCCGGTGAACTGATCGCCGAGGATCACCTCTCCGCCCTTCTCGAGGAATGCGAGAAAGCCAATGGTGGCGATGCCATCACCTTTTTCGAGATCACCACGGCCGCCGCCTTTCTCGCCTTCGCCCGTGAGCCCGCGGACTATCTGCTGCTGGAGGTGGGACTGGGTGGCAGGCTCGATGCCACCAATGTGATTGCAAGGCCCGCAGCCTGCTGCATCACCTCGATCGGCCTCGATCACCAGCAGTATCTCGGCGAGACCATCGATCTCATTGCCCGCGAGAAGGCGGGCATCCTGAAGCGCGGCGTTCCTGCCGTCATCGCCGCCATGCCGCCTGTTGCGCGGGCCGCCATCGAGGACGTTGCGCAGCATGTTGGTGCACCTCTCGCCATCGCAGGCCAGGAGTGGGATTGCTACATGCAGCAGGGGCGCATGGTCTTCCAGGATCAGGACGGATTGCTGGACTTGCCGCTGCCGTCGCTGCCGGGGCCGCACCAGCTTGGCAATGCCGGCAATGCCATCGCCGTGCTGCGCGCCATCAATGATGCAAGGATAAGCGAGGACCACATGGCCGCTGGCCTGCGCGCCACCACATGGCCGGCGCGGCTGCAGCGACTCAGGGGTGGTGTTATGTCCGGCACGTTACCGGAAGGTTGCGAGCTGTGGCTCGATGGCGGCCACAATGCCGATGCGGGCGATGTCCTTGCCCGGGCACTGGCCGGGATGCCGAAGATGCCGCTGGTCCTCATCTGGGGCATGCTCAACAGCAAGGATCATGCCGCCTTCATCCGCCCGCTGGTGCCGCTTGCCGATGAGATCGTCACCATCACCATTCCCGATGAACCCAATGCCCTGACAGCACCCGTTCTGGCTGCAACCGTTGAGCAGCTTGGCGGGCGCGCCGTCATCGCCGATGGCATCCAGACAGCAATACGGCAGGCTTCACTGAAGAAGCCTGCCGCACGCATTCTGATTTGTGGTTCGCTCTATCTTGCTGGCCACGTGCTTGCCGCCGAGCATGGCGAGGCCATGTCTGCGGTCACGGGCGCCGCGCGGCGCTGATCAGATCGAGGAGCTGATCCAGCTCGACAGCTGGCTCTTGGGCAGGGCGCCGACCTTTGTTGCAGCGAGCTTGCCGTCCTTGAACACCATCAGTGTCGGGATGCCGCGCACGCCATACTTGGCAGGCGTCGAAGGGTTCTCGTCAACATTGAGCTTGACGATCTTGGCCTTGGGGCCAAGCTCGGCGGCGATCTCTTCGAGAGATGGGCCGATCATCTTGCACGGTCCGCACCATTCCGCCCAGAAGTCAACGACAACGGGTGTGGAAGACTTGAGTACATCCGCCTCGAAGGAGGCATCGGTGGCCTTTTGGGTCGACATGGGGAATCTCCGGTTATCTGTCCCATAGCTAGGCATCGGGCTGTGGAAGGTCAAGACGCTGGCATGGCCTGCCTGATCACTTCGAGGTGCAGTAAATCATCCGGAATCCAGTCCAGGTCACCGCTTTGCGTCCAGAGCAGGGCTGCCCTGACGGCTACCCCCGGATGGGCCTCGCGCAGCAGGTCCGCGTAACCAGCCAATTGCCGCACATAGTCATGATCCTGCGCCAGGGCGCCAACGGGCCTCTGCCCGGACTTGTAGTCGAGGAGAAGGAAGGTATCGCCATCCCGCGCCAGGCGGTCGATTCGCCCCAGCACAACTTCCCCGTTTGCAAGCCGCCCGCAGAGTTCAACCTCCGCAGCACTGCCCGGAGCGAAGAACATGGCAGTGCCGGGGTCTTCCACGATGGCGAGAAGCCGCTCGGCAAGATCCTGCTCAAGGCCGTGGCGGGCGGCCCGGGCGATGGCCTTGGCATGGCGCTCGCCGGCAGGCCAGTCAGGCAGTTTCTCCAGCAACGCATGGATGGCGATGCCGCGCCGCGCCGCGGCGAGATGCATGGCATCGCCCGACTTGCTGAGCTGCGGCCGTGCCACTGGTTCGGGCGCCGCCACCGCAGCGTCAAGCCACGCCGGAGCGGCGAAGGCTTCAGTCTGCCTGCCCTGCGTTGCTTCGACCATGACGTCCTCCGGGCCCAACCTGTCCGCCCGTGTGCCGTCAAGAAGGACGCGGCTTGTAAAGCCCATCGAAGAAGCGTCCTTGATGGTTTGCTCCATGAGCATCCACCAGCTGTCCTTGCCGGGCAACTTGCTGTTGTAGCTGCCGCAGACATAGAGTTCATCGCGGGCCCGCGTCATGCCCACATAGAAGAGCCGCATGTTCTCCTCGAACTGCAGTTGCTTGTAGTGGTCCTTCCACCTGGTGATGACCGCTGGCGTGCCTTCCGTGTCAGGCAGGAAAATGGGGATACCCGCAAGTGCATCATGTGCGGGCGGAAGGATGAGCTTGCTTCCGCTGCCGCCGCCTCGCACATCGGTGGCATCGGCCAGCATGACGATCGGCGCCTCGAGGCCCTTCGAGCCATGCACCGTCATGATCCGCACCTGCCCCTGTGCTTCCTCCATCTCGCGCTTGATGGTGCTGTCGGTGCCCTTCATCCAGGCTGCAAAGCCGGAGAGTGACGGACCCTCGTCCTGCTCAAAGGCGAGCGCCAGGTCGAGGAAGGCCCGCACCGCATCATCCGCCTCGTCACCGAGCCGCCGGAGGATGGCTGTCCTGTGGCGCTGGATGACCCGCGAATAAAATGCGAATGGTCCCAGGGTGCCGGCCCAGCTGCCATACTGGGAAAGCGCCTGGCTGTTGGCGGCCTGTCCGGCATCGCCGTCGAGGCGTCCACGGAGCGGCATGGCCCCGCGCCCGGCCGCGAGGCCGACAAGCCGGTCATCATCGAGTGGTTCCGGAACCAGCGGGCTCTTGAGCAGGCAGGCCAGCGCATGGTCGTCACCGGGAAGTGTCATCACCTGCGCCAGGGCAAGCAGGTCCTGCACGATGATGTGCTTGGAGAGTTCCAGCCTGTCGGCGCCCGCAACCGGAATGCCAAGCTGGCGCAGGGCGGCGATGAGCGCCGAGAACAGCAGGTTGCGCCGCTGCACGAGAATGAGAATGTCACCCGCCGCGACGGCGCGCCCGGCGCCATGAAGCAGGCGCTTGCCGATCCATGATTGCACGGTCTGTGCGATGAGTCGCGCCAGCCTGCGCCGCGGGTGGTCTTCGCCCGCCTGGTCCACCGGTGCCTTCCAGTAGTCAGGCTCTTCGCCCTCGAGGCGCGTGACCGGTTGCCAGAACTCGACGACGCCGGGATGTTCCTTGCGCGTTGCCTCATGGGGCCGTTCTTCGTCCTTGTTGTCGCCGAAGCCTTCCCTGGCCCGCGTGCCGCTCGCGAAAGTCATGTCGACGGTCGCCAGCACATTGGCGAGGCTGCGATAGGAAACTGTCAGGTCCACCGTGGCAAGCCCGCCCGCAGCGAGGGCCTTTTCCTTCAGCCAGTCGCGCGTGTCGTCGAAGGAGGCAAGGTTGGCACCCTGGAAGCTGAAGATCGACTGCTTGCGGTCGCCCACGGAGAAGACGCTCCGCCGCAATCCCTTACGTTCCTTCCCGTCACGCTTTTCGTCGGCGCGTTGGCCCTCGCCGCCGAAGAACTCCTCGGCCAGCGCCCGGATGATCTGCCATTGCGCCGGGCTCGTGTCCTGCGCTTCGTCAACGAGGATATGGTCGAGGCCCTTGTCGAGCTTGTAGAGCACCCATTGGGCATTCTCGGAATTGCCGAGCAGCGTCGCGGTGCGCGAGATGAGGTCTTCGAAATCATAGAGGCCCTGCGCCCGCTTCTCGCTTTCCACGATCCGCCGCACTTCCGCCATGGCGAACACGGCGGCGATGCTGGCATTCGCCGTCTTCTTCAGGTCGAGCGTCACGGAGGCTTGCGCCACGCGCGCCGTCTCGTTGGCAACTTCGGAAATGATGCCGGCATCCTGCGCAAGCTTCTTGCGGATGGCGTTGACGCGCGCTTCGCCCTTGGTGAGGTGGAACTTGAGGATGGCCGAACGGCGGCTGGCGCCACGGCTGCGAACGATCTCCAGCAGGTCATCCGCTGCGTCGTCTTTCGCCTTGTATTCCGCGGAAGCTTTCAGGGCGCAGGCCCAGCGCCGGTAACTGTCCTCGTCGATGGCGGAAATTTCGGCTTCAAGCTCTGCTTCGCCACGCGGGTCGACAAGGCCAAGGCCATTGGCAATCGCCTGAGCCAATGCCTCCTTGCCGGCTGCCTCCAGTGCGGCAAGCGCCTCCGTTCCCTTGCTGAGATAGGCCTGCGCCATCTGTTCGAGCTGGTCGAAACTGCGCAGGCCGTGCTGGGCCAGTACTTCCCATGCTGCGGCAACCTGTGGCTCGGCCGAGAGCATGGCCCGTGACAGGGCGTTCCGGGTCAGGCGCTGGCGCTCCTCGTCCTCCATGACGCGGAAACCAGGCGCAATGCCGGCCTCGACCGGAAAGAGCTGCAGCAGATGTTCACAGAAGGCATGGATGGTCTGGATCTTGAGGCCGCCCGGCGTTTCCAGCGCCGTGGCAAAGAGCTGCCGGGCCCGTTGCCTGAGTTTTGCATTCGACCCGTCAACGCCGATGACATTGAGGTCGCGCTCGAGTGCCGCTTCGTCAAGGGTGATCCAGGCTGACAACATGGCGAAAAGCCGTGATGCCATTTCTGTGGCGGCAGCCTTGGTATAGGTGAGGCAGAGGATTGATTGCGGATCAGCCCCGGCCAGCAGCAGCCGCAGGATGCGGGTGCTCAACACATGGGTCTTGCCGGAACCGGCGCTGGCCGCCACCCAGACAGAGCGCGAAGGGTCAGCCGCCTCCTTCTGCGGCGGCGTCAGCGGCTTGAGGGGCTTTGCGGTTCTTTGCACTGTCTGGCTTTCTGCTTTGCGGGATGCGCTCATGTTTCCTCCCGCTGTGCCAGTTCCCATTCGCCGCGCCGCGAAAGATGATCGAAGTTGGAGCGTTCCTCCTCCTTGAACAGATTGTGCCGCGGCACATAGGCCGTGTTGTTTTCCTGGAATTTCGCCAGCAGCTGTTGCAGCGCCGCGAAGTGCTTTTCGGCAGTGTCACGGACGTCGAGGTCCTGGCTGAGCGACTCCAGGCTGGCAGGTTCCCTGCCACCGCCCACCTGCACATAGGAAAGTTCCGAGACTGTATGGCTGGTGATGCCCTTGAAGCCGTTGCGGGTCGCAATGGCCGCTTCGAGCGTAAGTTGCGGACTGAAGCCGCTCTCCACCTGCTTGGCGGTTGGCGGATCGCCGGTCTTGTAGTCGATGATGTGCAGCGAACCGTCGTCCCGAATGTCGATCCTGTCGGCCTGGGCCTTGAGCGCATGGCCAGAACCACCGGCATCAAATGAGATGCGCCCGCCTGTTTCAACGCGCAGGCCCGCAAACCCGTCGCGCAATCCAGCCTCGATCTCCACAAGCCGCCGCGCCATGTGCACGAAGCGCGGCCACCATAGGCGCGCCACTTCTGGCATGACGAGGTAACCCGCGAACGCCTCTTCGCCCCGCTGCAGAAGATGCGCGAGGTCCCTGTCCGGATCGCCCTGGAACGGGTCCATGAGCCAGCGGCCGATGGCATCATGCACCAGTGTGCCCCGGAGCCGCGCGTCAAGCTCGTTGTCCAGGTCTTCGAGGGGTTCCAGTTCCAGCACGCGTCTTGCGAACACCGCATAGGAATCGCGCACCAGCCGCTCGATTTCCGTGACGCTGAATTCGGTCGGGCGCAGCGCCACCGGCGGGCGAACTGCGGGCCTGTTCCACGGGGCAAACGGGCCAGATTGGTCGATGTGCCGCGCGATTCTGCCAAGCTCGCCCGCGAGGTGTTGCGTGGCCGCGATCCCCTGCAGTTCCAGCACTGCGCGCAGGCGCAGGATCCAGCGTGACGGCAGTACCGGCTTTCCCTCCATGCGCCGCGACCATGTTACCATCACCTCGCGCCGCCCCAGGCCTTGCACGAAATCATGGGCGGTGATGCCGGTGTCGCGTTCCGGCGGCGACAGTGACAGTGTGGCCCGCATGGCCCGGTTGAGCCAGGGTCCGGTATCGGAAAGCCTGGGCCAGGCGCCATCATTGAGGCCGCCCAATATCGCGAGATCAAGCGGAATGAGCCGCGCTTCGGGAAGGCCGAGAATGCTGATGCGTGATGCCGATGCAAGCGGCGGCCGGACCGGCAGCGTCGCGAGGTGGTGCAACAGGACTGGCGCAAAGGCAGCAAAGCCGATGGGCCGCGTCCAGCCCTGCTCTTCCTCGAGGGCCTCGAACAGCAGCGCAACATTTCCGCCTTCATCAACCCCGGCGTCATCAGCGCCACCCGTAATTCCGTTCAACATGATGCGCAGTGCTTCGGCGTGCCCGGCAAAGCTCCGCGGCGTATCATTGCCGGCGCCCAGCACCGCGACGATGCGGGCCACGAAGGCCTCAAGCTCTATCCAGTCTGAAGCCTGCACGCGCTTCTGCATCGGGTGGGCATGGTGGTGGGCCGCCCGTTGCCGCGCCGTGTCAATGCGCGCCGACAGGCTGGTAAGTCCACCTGCCCCCGGCAGGCCGCGGAAGCAGCAGGCCTCGAGCATTTCCTTGAGCAGCACGGCGCGTCCGGGCTCCACGCTGAAATTGGCAAGGGGATGATGCAGGAGGGCGAGAAATTCCGCCGGCGCATAGTCACTGAA
>CAZUKI010000030.1:2037-5892 GCA_964620785.1 uncultured Aestuariivirga sp. | reverse complement strand
GCCCCCAGCACCCGCACGGCCTTGCGTTCCACCCGCCAGCTTTCAAGCATCTCCTTCATGGCATGCTGCGGATGTTGCGGGTCGATGGCCGCCCACGCCTGTTCATCGAGTGAAAGGTCGAGTCCCGGCAGCACCACTGCGCCATGCTCCTTGAGGGCGATGGCCCGCAGCAGTTCGCGGGCCGCCGGATTGGTGCCGGTGGAACCGGCCGCCACCATGGGGCCCTTCTCTTCCCCGCCTGCGATGCGCGCCGCCTCAAGGCGAAGCAGTTGGTTGCGCCGCCGTGAAGGCGTTGCAAGGCCACGCTCCTGCAACCGCAGCGGCAGGTCACGCGCGACGACATCGAGGAGGTCGAGAATGGCGCTCCGATGCCCGGCAAGGTCGAGATCATAGGCCTGGGGCAGGTTGGAAAAATCACTTTCCTCGGTTTCAACCTGGTCGAGCAGTTCCTGCAGGCTCAGCGCCAGTTGCAGGGCCTGTTGCGGCGAGCGTTCGACGTCACCGGCCAGCGTCAGCTGCGGGTTGCGCGCCGCCCAGTCGAGCACGAGGTCAACAAGCAGATGTGTCAGCCCCGCCTTGCTGATCGCCGGCGGCACATCATCCAGGGCCACGCTGTCGGCCAGGGTTTCCTCGTCGATGTCACCGATCGGACGGATGCGCGGCAGGAGGATCGCCCTCCGGCCTGACTGCTCGAGGAACATGGCCGACAGGGCCCGCGCGGCGCGCCTTGTCGGCACCAGGATCGTCCACGCGTTCAGGGAAAAGCGGTGTTCCTCGCCGGGCAACGTGCCATCCGTGATGGCTTTCGCCAGGACGGCGAGAAAATCATTCTCCGGGGCAATGCTCCACAGCTTCACGTCGGTTCGTCCTCAGGAATTGCGAAGGTATTCCTCCGCTTCGGCAATCGCAGCAACCGTGCCAACGTGCAGCCAATGCCCGTCATGGGCAAGCCCGAAGAGGCGGCCTTGCGCAATGGCCCGGTCCCACAGGCTGTTCATGGAAAATGCACCCTGCGGTGCCCCTGCAAAAAGCCGGGGATGGACAAGATAGCCGCCGATATAGGTCAGGGGCTTCTGGGTGGGGGCGTGACGCGCCCGCGTCAGGCGCCCGTCAGTGGCCACAGCGAAATCACCTTTGCCGTCATAGCCGATGGTCTTCGCCGGATCGCAGAGCAGCAGAAGGCAATCCATCTCCGCATCGCGCCAGGCCTGCCGCAGCCGCGTCAGGGCCGGCACCTTTCCGTCCGTCCAGAAACTGTCGCTGTTCATGACGAAAAACGCGTCATCACCGAGAAGCGGCAGGGCTTTGGCGATGCCGCCACCTGTCTCAAGCAGCAGGCCGCGCTCATCGGAGATGGTGACATGCGGTGTTGTAATCGTCTTGCACCAGGCTTCAATCTGCTCCGCGAGGTGATGGACATTGACGACTGCTTCGGAAACACCGGCTTCGCGCAACTTGTCCATGGCATGGGCGATGAGCGGCTTGCCGCCAACCGCGACCAGCGGTTTCGGCGTCGTGAGTGTGAGCGGCCGCATGCGCTGGCCGAGGCCCGCCGCAAGCACGAATGCTGTATTGCCAACTGTCATCAGCGGCCTCCCGTAAGGGCTTCCGGCAGTTCAGCGTCATACCAGGCTTTCAACTCTGCAAGTTCTGGATGAAGCAGGTTGCGGGCAAGGTAGCGCGACACGCGCGGCATGTGCCGAAGGTAGCCGTGCTTGCCATCGCGCTTCGAAAGCCTCGCGAAGATGCCGAGGATCTTGGTGGCCCGCTGCGCCCCCAGCACCGCAAAGCTCGTGGCAAATGCTGTCCTGTCAAAACTTCCCAGCGCGGCGCGGCGCGCGCAATAGTGGGCGATGATGTGGTCCTGCACGTCATTGCTGATATCGACGCGCGCATCCTGCGCCAGCGACACAAGGTCATAGGCCGGGTGGCCCAGGACGGCATCCTGCGTGTCGATCAGTCCGACGCGCCTGACACCATTTCGCTCCGGCAACCAGATGAGGTTCGGCGAATGGAAATCGCGCAGTGTCCAGACCGGCCGGGCAGGCTGGGTGTGGACGATCAGTCTTTCCCAGATTTGCGCAAAGGCAGATGCGGCACCTGGCCTTGCCGCTTCGCCGCGCGCATGCGGAAAGAACCAGGAGGGCAGCAGGTCGGCTTCGATCAGCAGGGCATCGCGGTCATAGGGCTTGAGCTGGTGTGTATGTCCCGGGGCCGCGTCAACCGATGCCGGCCACTCCTGCTCCGCCATGTCGGCGAGAAGTGCTGCCGCCGTTTCCAGCGGTTCCTGCATGTCGTCGCCCGCCAGCATCATGCGGCCATAGACCCTGTCGCCGAGGTCTTCGATCAGTGCCAGGCCTTGTCCGAGGTCGGCCTTGATAGTGCGCGGCGCACTGTAGCCTTTTTCCTCGAGGTGCCGGTTGATGGCGATGACCGCCGTGATTCCTTCCGCGAGATGGGCGATGGCGCTGTAGGGCTTGCCATCCTTCACGGGCGGTCCGTCGGGCCGCTGCGGCATGTCCATCACCAGCAGGTCGGCGCCGTTGCCGCTGACCTTTTCGTAGCGCCGCGACGAGGCATCACCCTCGAAGAAGCGCCGGCTGCCAAGCGTGAAGGGCGCAATGCCGGTGAACTGTTCAAGCGCGTGGTTTCGCTGCAGCACCTGCACCCAGGCACCCGTCGCCTGCAGCACCGCGTGGCGCTTCCCGCCGCTACCTGAAAGCCCGATTGTCAGTGTGTCCCTGCTCAGCGGCGCAGCGAGCCGGTCCGCCCATTCCACGATCCCGCAATGGCTGCCCAGCAGGTCGGTAAGGCCAAGTTCATCGATTTCCGCTGTCCCGGAGAGGCGATAGAGATCGGCATGGAACACTGGCACGCGCGTCTCATCATAACTTTGGACGAGTGAAAAACTGGGGCTTGGAATGTCGCCGGCAGTGCCCGGCTGGAACAGGGCCCGGATGAAGGTCCGCGCCAGCACCGATTTGCCCGCACCAAGCTCGCCCACCAGTGCGATCACGAAACCGGGCCTCGCCCAAAGCGCCAGCGTTGCCGCAAGGGCGCCCGTGGCGTCCTCGCTGGCGAGGTCCACTGTCACGTCGCTGCTGCTCGTCATGCGGCGGTCTGGGACTCCTGGCGCAGCTGCTCATGGCCCTGCGGTCCGGAGATCGGGAAGCTGCACATCACGGTCGTGCCCTTGTTGACTTGGCTGGCAAGGCTGACCTTGCCACCGTGAAGCTCGGTGAAACTCTTGACGATTGCAAGTCCCAGGCCGGGGCCACGGTGCCCGGCGGGCACCGGCTTGGACTGGAAGCGTTCAAAGGCCTTGTGCTGGAAGGCGGGCTCGATGCCGCGGCCCTCGTCGGCCACCCAGATCTGCACCTGCGTGCCCTTGCGCCGCGCCCCCATGTGGATGGGCTTCTTGTTGGCGGAAAAGCCGATGGCGTTGGAGAGCAGGTGCCCGAGAATCTGCAGGAGGCGGTTGCGGTCGGCGATGATGCTGCTGACGTCGGAACCGACATCGATCTTGATGGAAAGGTCGCGGCGCTCAAGTGCCGGCAGGATCTTGTCGGCGGCGACCTCCAGAACCTCGGCCACGTCAACTTGTGACAGCTTCAGTTCCATGGCGCCGGCATCGATCGCCGAGAGATCGATGATGGCATCGATGATCCCTGACAACTCGTCGGCCGAGCGCCGGATGCTGAGCACATAGTCGCGCTGCTTGTCGGAAAGGCTGCCGAACAGGCCGAGGTCCAGCGCCTCGGCAAAACCCGAAATGCTGGTGAGAGGGGTCCGCACTTCATGTGACACATGGGCAAGGAAGGCGCCCTTCAGCTTGTCGGCAGCCTCCAGCGCCTC
>CAZUKI010000030.1:0-1937 GCA_964620785.1 uncultured Aestuariivirga sp. | reverse complement strand
TCGACGTGAAGGTCCTGGCCGTCGCTTGCGTCGCTTGCGAACCACAGTTTCTGGAAGGCGGGGTTGTAGAGCTTGAGGCGCCCGTCCGAGCCGAACAGCGCCACCGCCTCGGCAAGGTTGTCGAGCGTTTCGCGCTGCGTGTCGAACAGCTCGTTGTAGCGGCTCTCGAGCTGGTATTCCTTGGTAAGGTTCTCGTAGAGATAGGTGACGCCGCCGAACGGATGCTGCTCGCAGACCACATGCAGCGAGCGCCCGTCGGGGAGATACCAATAGGCCTCGCGCGTTTCGATTGTCGTGTAGGACGATAGCTGCTTCAGTTTCCATTCGCGGAAATTGGCCTGCTCGGGAAGGCTGCGCGTGGCCCGCAGGCGATCGAGGATTTCCCCGTCACTTGGCTTGCTGTGCAGCCACTGCGGTTCGAGCTTCCACAACTCGGCATAGGCATGGTTGAAAAACCGCAAGCGCTGGTCGGGGCCGAAGATGGCAATCGCCGTGTCGAGCTTGTCGAGCGTCGAGGCATGCGCCTTGATGTGGCGCTCCAGTTCCTTCTCCGCCTCGTCAAGGGCTGTCACATCGATGGCGAAACCGGAAAGACCGCCGACGATCTTCTGCTCATAGATGTTGAAGCTGCGCATCGAGCCCTTGAGGATGGCCTTGGTGCGCCCCGAAAGCCCGCTCGCCTTCTGCGACTTGCTGCTGTCCACGGCATCGTCGCGGAACAGCAGGTGGCCGCTGCGCAGCGCCTGGGCGAGGTCGGGCGCTTCGATCGCCATCATGTAGGCACGGTTGAGCCAGACAAGCTTGCCCTGCTCGTCCTTGATCCAGGCCGGGAACGGTGCCGAGTCCAGCATGGCCGAGAGGCGCTGCACCTGCTTTGAAAGCTTGGTGGTGTCATAGGAAAGCTCGGTCATCTGGCGGCGGTCGCCGGCCAGCGGCCTGAGGCGCAGCGTGGCGTGGGCACCGGCCGCCCGGCCATCGGCTTCGAGCAGTTCGCCCTTCCTGGTCTTGACGCCGATGTTGAAGGCCCGGCCCTCGGATTTCAGTGCCTCGAGCTTGTCGCCCAGTTCAGCGAGAGAATCTGGCTCGAGCCAGGTTTCGAAGTGGGCTGCCTCGTTCAGGGTTTCGGGAACATCGGCAACGCCATGCATGCTTCCAGCCACCCGGTCAGGAAGCAGGGCCTTGCTGCGCCACACCATGAGAATCTGGGCATCGCTCTTGAAGGCCGTCTCGATTTCATTGAGTTCGAATTCGAGCTGGCCCTTGCGCCGCTCCATCTCGGCGAGTGCTGATCTCGTGCGCCGCAGACTAAGGACCGCCAGCGACAGGCTGGCCACCAGGAAGCCGCCAACCGACAGGGGAACGAAGTTCCTGGTCAGCAGTTCGGCAACAAGCCCGGCCGCGAGGGGGGCGTTGCCTTGCGGCAGGACGTGGGCCGCCACGGTATCATGCCAGAACATGCCGTGCGCGAAGTTCATGTCAATGAAGTGCCCCGTCCCAATCTTGCTCTGAACCTGCATGACTGGCTCTCGACTGGAGGCCCGCCGCGATGACTAGAAAAGGCGAATCATCGCCTGCCCAAAGAATAGCAGCGTGCACATACAAAAGCAGCGCCGGACGAAAGCCCGGCGCTGTTTCATGGTGCCGCGCGGCGAATCAGTAACGGTACAGTTCGGTCTTGTAGGGGCCTTCCGGCGTCACCCCGATATAGGAGGCCTGTTCGGGCTTCAGCGTCGTCAGCTTGACGCCGAGCTTGCCGAGGTGGAGGCGGGCCACCTTCTCGTCAAGCTGCTTGGGCAGCACATAGACTTCGCTGCCATACTTGCCGTTGCCGTTATTGGTGAACAGCTCGATCTGGGCCAGCGTCTGGTTGGTGAAGGAAGCGCTCATCACGAAGCTCGGGTGGCCGGTGGCGTTGCCGAGGTTCACCAGACGACCCT
>CAZUKI010000029.1:10614-17532 GCA_964620785.1 uncultured Aestuariivirga sp. | reverse complement strand
GAGCGCGAACGCGTTTGGCGCGGCGTTGCTTCGGGAGAGGCACGTATCATCGTTGGGGCCCGCTCGGCACTGTTCCTGCCTTGGAAAAACCTCGGCCTCATCGTCGTCGATGAGGAGCACGAGACTGCCTACAAGCAGTCGGACGGCGTGCCCTATCATGCCCGCGACATGGCCGTGCTCTATGGTGCCATCGGAAAGTTTCCCGTCGTCCTGTCCTCGGCAACGCCATCGCTTGAGAGCCTCGTCAACGTCGATCGCGGCCGCTATGCCGCCGTGCATCTCGCAGACCGCCATGGCCGCCCGGAACTGCCGGAAATCAGGCTCATCGACATGCGCGCCGAGAAACGTGCCAGCGATGCCTGGCTTTCGGAGCCGCTCATCGCCAAGGTGCGCACCGCCATCGCATCCGGCGATCAGGCGCTGCTGTTTCTCAACCGGCGGGGCTATGCCCCCCTCACCATCTGCCGGGCCTGCGGCCATCGCATGGATTGCCCCATGTGCTCGGCCTCGCTGGTCGAACATCGCTTTCGCCGCATACTCATGTGCCACCATTGCGGCCACCAGGAACCGGTGCCGAAAGCCTGCCCGAAATGCGGAACGGAGAACAAGCTGGCGCCGGTGGGACCGGGCGTCGAACGCCTTGCCGAGGAGGCGCAGCGTCTTTTCCCCGAGGCGCGGCTTGCCATCCTGTCCAGTGACCTGGCGCGCGGCGTGATGCTGCGCGACGTCATCCGCGAGGTCGCTGACGGCACGCACAACCTTGTCATCGGCACGCAGCTTGTGGCCAAGGGCCATCATTTCCCGCATCTGACATTCGTGGGCGTGGTTGACGCCGACCTGGCGCTGGAATCGTCAGACCCGCGCGCCGCCGAGCGCACCTGGGCCCTGCTCAGCCAGGTCGCGGGCCGCGCCGGGCGCGGCGAGAAGCCCGGCGAGGCCCTGGTCCAGACCTATGCCCCCGACCACCCCATGATGCGCGCCCTTGCCAGTGCTGATCGCGAAGGCTTCCTCACTGGCGAGAAGCGCATCCGCGAGGCCGCAAGACTGCCACCCTATGGCAGGCTCGCCAGCCTCATTCTTTCTGGCGGTGACGGACTTGAAACAGAACGCTTTGCCAAGTCGCTGGCCCGCCTCATGCCCGAGGCGAAGGACGTCGAAGTGCTTGGCCCGGCGCCGGCGCCCATTGCGCTGGTGCGCGGACGCCACCGCTGGCGCTATCTGGTGAAGGCTGGCCGCGAAGTCGATCTTCAGGCTTATCTGCGCAAGTGGCTGGCCGAGGTGAAACCGAAGGGCTCACTGCGCCTCGACATCGATGTCGATCCCTATAGCTTCCTATGAGAAGCGCCACTCGATACGGTTGCGATAGACCTCGCCGGGCCTGAGGATCGAGGAGGGAAAATCAGGATGGTTCGGGGCATCCGCCACGTTCTGTGGCTCGATGGCAAAACCCGTCGAACGCTCCAGCGGTCCCTGCCGGCCAAGCATCAGTTGCTGCCAGTGGATGGCTGTGTACATCTGGACCACATTCTCGCTCGTCCAGACATCGAGAACCCGCCCCGACACCGGGTCGCGCAAGGTCAGCGCCCGCTTCATCTCGCCGCGCTTGCCGCTGAGAAGAAAGGCGTTGTCGTAGTCAACGCCGATCGGCCGCGCTGTGCGAAAATCACGATCCGTGCCGGCAACATCCGCAAGTCCACCCAGGGGCAGCAGCAGGTCATCCAGTGGATAGTAGTGATCTGCCGGGATCATCAGCTCGTGAGTCAGTATCGAGCCTGATCCCGCAAGGTTCCAATAGGCATGGTTGGTGAGATTGCACAGTGTCGGCCGTGATGTGCGGGCCGAAATCTCGAGTGCCAGCGTGCTGCCGGCGAGCGTGTAAACAGCCTTGACGTCAAGCTGGCCGGGATAGCCCTCATCGCCGTCATTCGACTGCAGCAGGAAGGTGAGGCGGTTGCCGTCACGGAGGAAGTCCCAATGCCGCAGGTGGAAGCCCTGCTTGCCGCCATGAAGCTGGTGCGATCCGTAGTTGGGCGCAAGCTGCACACGCTCGCCATCCAGCATGAAGGCCGCATTGCTGACGCGGCCCGCGTGGCGGCCGCAGATGGCGCCTGCATAGATGTCACCCGACAGCACTGCCGAGTCCGGTCCCGAGCCGAAGGCCGTCTCGGTGCCATCCACCAGGCACGACACGATGCGTGCCCCGGTAGGATGGAAACCCACGCTGAGGCTGGAGGAGCGGAGCTCAAGCATCAGGCCGCCGCCTGCAATTCCTTGAGGATGGCCTCGCCCATCTGCGTCGTCGTGGCGTTGGCGGGGTAGGCTTCGCTGGCGATGTCGCGGGTGCGGAGCCCCTTGGCCAGCACCGCGGAAATGCCGGCATCGAGCTTGTCGGCCCAGGCGCCCATGTCCAGCGAATAGCGCAACGCCATGCCGAAGCTGGCGATCATGGCAATTGGATTGGCGGCACCCGTGCCGGCAATGTCGGGCGCCGAGCCGTGCACTGGCTCATAGAGTGATTTGCGCCGCTTGGTCTTTGCATCCGGGGCGCCGAGCGACGCAGATGGCAACATGCCGAGCGAGCCCGTGAGCATGGCCGCGACATCCGACAGCACATCGCCGAAGAGATTGTCCGTGACGATCACATCAAATTGCTTGGGCCAGCGCACCAGCTGCATGGCGCAGTTGTCGGCGAGCACATGCTCGAGCGTTGCCTGCGGATATTCTTCCTTGTGGATGCGCGTGACGATCTCGTTCCACAGCACGCCCGTCTTCATGACATTGCGCTTCTCGGCCGACGACACCTTGTTCTTGCGTGACTTGGCAAGATCGAAGGCAACACGCGCGATGCGCTCGATTTCGAAGGTATCATAAACCTGCGTGTCGATGCCGCGCTTCTGGCCATTGCCGAGATCGGTGATGGTCTTGGGCTCGCCGAAATAGACCCCACCGGTCAGCTCCCTGACGATCAGGATATCAAGGCCCTCGACCACGTTCTTCTTGAGCGAGGAAGCATCGGCCAGCGCCGGATAGCAGATGGCGGGCCGCAGGTTCGCAAAGAGGCCGAGGTCCTTGCGGAGCCGCAGCAGCCCCGCCTCGGGGCGCACGTCATAGGGAACCTTGTCCCACTTCGGCCCGCCGACTGCCCCGAACAGCACCGCATCGGCGGCCTGGGCCTTGGCCAAGTCCCCGTCCGAGACCGCCTTGCCGTGCACGTCATAGGCACAGCCACCGACAAGGCCCTCATCCGTCTCGAAACGGGCGATGCCGGCGGAATTCATCCAGCCGACGATCTTCTTCACTTCGGCCATCACTTCGGGGCCGATGCCATCGCCCGGCAGGTAGAACAGATTGTAGGAAGCCATGAATTACGCCCTCGAAATGGAGATTTTCGAGGGCGGGGTTAGCGTTTCAGTGGCGCGATGACAAGCGGGGCAAAGCCGGGGCTTGCCCTGCACGTCAGGCAATGCGCCCGCCGTCCACCTTGGTGACAACCACGACGGAAGGACGTGCTGGCATGTCCGGCTTGAAGTCCGGCCAGCGTGTTGCCGGGGCTTCGTAGGTGGCAAGGCCCGCGTCACCCGGATGCTGGACGGCAAGGAACATGGTCTGGGAATCGGGCGTGAACTGCGGTCCGCACATTTCGGCACCTACGGGCACCCGGTAGAACAGCTTGGAGGTGCCGCGCATCTCGCCGTCAGTATCGACCGCCCAGAGGCCATCGGTGCGTCCTGTCGCCTTCTGGTTGTTGCCATCCGTGGCCACCCAGAGACGCCCCTCGGAATCGATGGCGCAGTTGTCCGGCATGCCGAACCAGCCATTTTTTGAGGTCGCCGACGAGAAGCTTGCGCCAACCTCCGCCACCGATGGATCGCCACATTTCAGGAGAATCTCCCAGCGGGACTTGGTTGCGGCAAAATCACCATCCGTTTCGCTGATCTCGATGATGTGGCCAAAGGCATTTTCAGCGCGCGGGTTGGCAGCGTCTTCCTGTCCGGCCTTCCGCTTGCTGTTGTTTGTCAGCATGCAATAGACCTTGCCGGTCTTCGCATTGGGCTGCACGTCTTCCGGGCGGTCCATCTTGGTGGCGCCCAGCAGGTCAGCCGCGCGCCGTGCCTCAATCACAACGTCGGCCTGCGAGTCAAAACCGTTCGCGGGCGTCAGGTCGCCCTTGCCGTGTTCCAGTGCCAGCCAGTCAACGGAGCCATCTGCATTGAAGCGCGCCACATAAAGGGTGCCGTCATCGAGAAGGCCGGCGTTGGCGGCGCGATTTCCGGCGTCGAACGTACTACGCGTCACGAACTTGTAAACATAGTCGAAGCGTTCATCGTCGCCGCAATAGAACACCACTCTTCCGTCCTTGTTGACGACGCTTTCAGCACCCTCATGCTTCATGCGGCCAAGGGCCGTGCGCTTTTTCGGAACAGAGGCCGGATCCAGGGGATCGACCTCCACCACCCAGCCGAACCTGTTCGGCTCGTTCGGTTCCTTTGACACATCAAAGCGGTCATGGAAGTTCGACCACCGGTATTCACCGCCGGGCACGCCGCAGCGCTTGTAGTTCGCGGCTTCCTTGCTGTCGGCAGGCAGTTCCCCGGAGAAGTAGTTGTTGAAGTTCTCTTCCGCCATGAGCCAGGTGCCCCAGGGCGTTACCCCGCCCGCACAGTTGTTGATCGTGCCGAGGACCTTCCGGCCGGTGGGGTCGGCCTTCGTCTGCAGGCGCGCGTGGCCCGCGGCAGGCCCGGTCACTTCCATCTCGGTTCCGGCATGAATGCGGCGGTTGAAGCGGCTATCGAGCACCGGAGCCCATTTTCCATCCTTGCGCGCAATCTCGACGACGGTTCCGCCATGCGCGGCCATTTCGATGGCGACCTGGTCCTGCGTGTGCTCGCCCCACTCGACCTTGTCCTTGCCTTCGCTGTCCTTGCCGATACGGGCCCAGTTGGGGAACATCAGTTCGGCATTTGTATATTCGTGATTGACGACGAGAAGGCCACGGTCACTGCTGCCGTCGAGGGGGACAAAGCCCACATAGTCGTTGTTGTAGCCAAACTGCTTGAGCTGGGCTTCGGCGGTTTGCTTCAGCGGATCAAACTCCGGTGAGTCGGCAAACAGCTTGTCGCCCCAGCGCAAGAGGATGTTGGCGTCATAGCCCGGCGCGACAAACTGGTCTTCGCCGACCGAAACCTCGATTTCATCGAAGTTGAACGCCGAAACGCCTGCCGCCCGTGCCTCGCGCGCCGTCAGCAGCGCTGCGGGGCTCACCGTCGAGGCAATTGCTGCGACTGCAAGAGAGCCCGTCAGGAAACCGCGGCGCGAAAAGCGTTGGTTGATGATATCGCCCATCGTGGCATTGGGCGATGGATTGCTGCCAAGGTCTTCACGGGCCTCGCGGCGTTCGGTCAGGGTTTGGAAGTTGCTGGCATGGCCTCGATTCATGATGCGCTCCTTGTGGTTGGAGCACCGGTCAAGAGGTCCAGCTTTAAACCATGATGTCGATTTGCTGACAGTTGTATGAACGCGTCAGCCGACTGGCTGCACCTGCTTGACCTGATATGTCACCAGTTCGTCGTCTTCCCGCACCGAGACATATTCCCCGACGCGGAAGATGTGATCACCAAAGCGATAGCCGCTCTCGTCATCTTCGTCGTCGGAGTGGATGTCATAGTGGAAGGCCCAGGAGCCGCCGGGCCTGCGCACCAGGTGCCCGATGTCGTCTTCCTCGCCAGGACGGAAGCGCACAACCCTGCAATGGTCACGGGTCTTTTCCCAGGCCTTTGCATCAATCTTGCCGCCACTGGTGAGCGGCGCGGCAAACTCATAGCCGATGTCACTTGCACCATCCGGGCGCTGCGGGGTGCGCGCCAGTTCGAGCCTGATCTTGTTCAACATGCTGGACCTCAATGCGACATGAGCACAGGACGGTCGAGCTTCTTCAGCGCCTGCCGCGTTGCTCCACCGAAGACGAATTCGGTGAGGCGGCTGTGGCCATAGGCCCCCATGACCACGATACCCGCGCCATAATCATTGGCGGCCCTGAGCAGGGTATCGCCAGCCCCCATGCCATCTGAAACGACATGGGTGATCTCCGCCTTGACGCCGTGATGGGCCAGGGTTTCGGCGATGTCGGCGGCCGGTTCATTGCCCTTCGGCGCCACGTCGATGCCTGCCACCCGAACCCGCTTCGCCAGCCTGAGCAGCGGCATCGCATCGAAGGCAGCGCGGGCCGCTTCCCGGCCATTGTCCCAGCCCAGCACAATTTCGTCAAAACTGATGGAGCCATCCCCGTCGCGCGGCAGAAGCAATACAGGCCGCCCTGCCATCATGACGACACGCTCGGCGAAATCCGTCTCGACGCCTGAACTGCCATCGGCCTTCGAGGCCGCGAGCACGACGAGATCGGCGCTGCGGGCCTGCTCTGCCACGTCCGTGGCGATCTGCGAGGTCCGGCCTTCCACATCCACAAATGCACCCTGCAGGCCATCGGCCTTCAGCGCCGCTTCGAATTCGGCCTTCACCTTGTCCCGTTCCGTCTGGAAGAAAACCCGGTTGCCGTCATAGATTTCCGGAACGGCATCATAGCCGACCATGGGATAGACCTGCGCCGTCGGCACCACATAGACACCGCGGATGTGGGCCTTGAAGGCCCCGCCCAGCTTGCGCGCCGCGGCCAGAAGCTGCGGCAGGCGCCCTGTTTCATTCAGTGAAACGACAATTGTCTTGTAGGTCATGACGGCCCTCCGTGGGAAGCGAGGTGCGGTATGCTACATCCTAGATGGCGAGTGTTTGACTTGGATCAAGACCACTCCCGCCTGGCGCATGGCCGTCATTCTGCGGCTTTCGCCATGGGGTTGTTGGGATGCATCGTCCAGTTGGCATAGGCCGGATTGATCGGCTTGCCGGTACGGGCATCGGTGCCCG
>CAZUKI010000029.1:7667-10514 GCA_964620785.1 uncultured Aestuariivirga sp. | reverse complement strand
GTCCAGTTGGCATAGGCCGGATTGATCGGCTTGCCGGTACGGGCATCGGTGCCCGAGGTCTGCCGCACCATGGTGATGCAGCTCTCGACGGGGCACACCTCCACGCAGAGGTTGCAGGCCACGCATTCGTTGTCCATCACCTCGAAGTGTCGCTTGCCGTTCTTTTCCTTCATGATCGCCTGGTGCGAGGTATCCTCGCAGGCTGCATAGCAGCGCCCGCACTTGATGCAGAGATCCTGGTCGATGTGCGCCTTGGCGATGTAATTGAGATTGAGATACTGCCAATCGGTCACATTGGGCACTGCCATGCCCCGGAAGTCATCAATCGTGGCATAGCCCTTTTCGTCCATCCAGCGCGACAGGCCCGAAGCCATCTCCTCGACGATGCGAAAGCCATAGGTCATGGCTGCCGTGCACACCTGCGCGGTGCCCGCCGACATGGCGATGAATTCCGCCGCATCGCGCCAGGTGGTGATGCCGCCGATCGCCGAGATGGGAAGGCCCGCCGTTTCCTTGTCGCGGGCGATTTCCGAAACCATGGAGAGGGCGATGGGCTTCACCGCCGGGCCGCAATAGCCGCCGTGGCTGCCCTTGCCGTCAATGGAAGGTTCCGGCGAGAAGCTGTCGAGATTGACCGAGGTGATGGAATTGATGGTGTTGATGAGCGAGACCGCGTCCGCTCCACCCTTGAGCGCGGCGCGAGCCGGGCGGCGGATGTCCGTGATGTTGGGCGTGAGCTTGACGATCACCGGCATGCGCGTGTGCTGCTTGCACCAGCGCGCCACCATCTCGATGTATTCCGGTACCTGGCCCACCGCCGAACCCATGCCGCGCTCCGACATTCCGTGCGGACAGCCGAAGTTGAGTTCAACGCCATCTGCTTCAGTTTCTTCCACCTCGGCAAGGATCTTCTTCCACGGCTGCTCCTCGCAAGGCACCATGAGCGAGACGACAACGGCACGGTCAGGCCAGTCCTTCTTGACCTTCTTGATCTCGCGGAGGTTGACCTCAAGCGGGCGGTCGGTGATCAGTTCGATGTTGTTGAGGCCGAGCAACCTGCGGTCAGGCCCATGTATGGCGCCATAGCGCGGACCGTTGACGTTGACGACAGGAGGCCCTTCCTCGCCGAGCGTCTTCCACACCACGCCACCCCAGCCCGCCTTGAAGGCGCGCACCACATTGTATTCCTTGTCGGTGGGCGGAGCCGAAGCCAGCCAGAACGGGTTGGGTGACTTGATGCCGACGAAATTCGAGCGAAGGTCTGCCATGTCAGGTGCTCCTCTCAGCCCATGAGATATGCATGAATGCTTTCTGCGGCGCGGCGTCCGTCATCGACGGCGGCAACGGTGAGGTCCTTGCCACCTGCCGCGCAATCTCCGCCCGCCCACACACCTTTGAGCGAGGTCCGCCTTTCAGTGTCAACTGAAATGCGCCCGTCCTTGAGCCGGAGGGCCCCGCCAAAGCCATCCTCATAGCTTTGCCCGATGGCCTTGAAGATCGTGTCGGCCGGGAACTCGCAGGTCTCGCCGGTCGCTGAAAGCTTGCCGCGCTTTTCCGCCATGTAGTCGCAGACGAGGCCAACCGCCTTTCCGCCCTTGACCAGAACCTTCTTCGGCGCCACCCAATGCTTGATCTTGACGCCCTTGGTCTGGGCCAGGTCCTGCTCGAAGGCCGACGCCTTCATCTGCGCTGCGCCGCGCCGGTACAGGATCGTCACATCCTCGGCACCCAGCAGTTTCGACTGCACGGCCACGTCAACAGCAGTCATGCCGCCACCGATCACCAGAACGCGGCGCCCCACCTTGAGTTTGCCAAGGTCCTTCGCCTGCCGCAGTTCGGCGATGTAATCGACAGCATCGTCAATGCCCTTTGCATCGTCATTCTTGATGCCAAGATCATTGACGCCCGCCAGCCCAACCCCGACAAACACGGCATCGAACGCCCGTTGCAGTTCGGCGAGCTTCGGTGTCTTGCCCGCGTTGATCGTGATCCCGCCTATGGCAAGGACGAATTCCACTTCCTTCTGGGCAAAGCCGTCAACGCTCTTGTAGGCGGCAATGCCATATTCATTGAGGCCGCCGGGCTTCTTGCGCGTTTCGAAAACCGTAACCTCATGGCCGTGCATGGCGAGCCGATGGGCACAGGCAAGGCCCGCAGGCCCGGCCCCAACAACGGCGATTTTCTTTCCAGTCGATGCCGCACGGCTATAGGGGTGAGCCGTCTCTGCCATTGCGGCATCTGTTGCAAAGCGTTGCAGCTGGCCGATCTTGACCGGCTTGTCCTCGGAGGTGTTGCGCACGCAGACCTCTTCGCACAGTGTCTCGGTGGGGCAGACGCGGGCGCACATGCCACCCAGGATGTTCTGGTCGAAGATCGTCTTGGCGGCAGACTTCGGGTGGCCGGCCGCGATCTCGCGGATGAACATCGGAATGTCGATGGATGTGGGACAGGCAGTCTGGCAGGGCGCGTCGTAGCAGAAGAAGCAACGCTCCGATTCGACCAGCGCCTCATGGGCCGTCAGCGGCGGATGAAGGTCCGAGAAGTTCGCGGCATACTGCGCCTTTGGCAACCTGCCGCTGGCAATGTCCGGTGCCTTTTGTGCCATTGTTCCTCCAGCACGGGGCGATTTCTGCTCTGCTTCGAACGTGGCAGATTTTGTTCAAATGGTCAAATTCTGAAATTGGTTTACGCTGGCCAATTGCCTCGCTATCATTTGTCTGACAATTCAAAGGGCCATGTGATGACGACCAAAGACAAGCAAAAGAAACTCAAATTCCGCTCGCAGGCCTGGTTCGACAATCCCGACAACGCCGACATGACGGCGCTCTATATCGAGCGCTATCTCAA
>CAZUKI010000029.1:0-7567 GCA_964620785.1 uncultured Aestuariivirga sp. | reverse complement strand
GTTCTGCACGGCTATCCGATCGACGGCGTGGTGCTGACCATCGGTTGCGACAAGACCACCCCGGCCTGCCTCATGGCGGCGGCAACAGTCGATATTCCGGCCATTGCCCTCTCCTCGGGGCCGATGCTGAACGGCGACTACAAGGGCCAGCGCACCGGCTCCGGCACCATTGTCTGGCTCGCCCGCGAGAAGCTTGCCATCGGCGAGATCGACTACAACGGCTTCGTTGACCTCGTCGCCTCGTCAGCACCGTCAACCGGTTTCTGCAACACCATGGGAACGGCCTCGACCATGAATTCCCTGGCGGAAGCCCTCGGCATGTCGCTTCCCGGCAACGCGGTGATCCCGGCGCCTTACCGCGAACGCGGCCAGATGGCCTATGAAACCGGACGCCGCATCGTCGAGATGGTGCATGAAGACCTAACGCCGTCGAAGATCATGACCCGTGAGGCCTTCGTCAATGCCATCCGCGTGAACACGGCAATCGGCGGCTCCACCAATGCCCCCAATCACCTGAATGCCATCGCCCGTCACCTCGGCGTTCAGCTTGACGTCAAGGACTGGGAGAGCGAGGGCTATGACCTGCCGCTTCTCGTCAATCTCCAGCCCGCCGGCGAATATCTCGGCGAGGATTATCACCGCGCCGGCGGCGTTCCCGCTGTGGTCGCCGAACTGATCAAGGGTGGAAAGATCAATGAGAACTGCATCACCGCCAATGGCAAGACCATCGGCGAAAACTGCAAGGGCAAGTTCTCGTGGAACCGCAAGGTGATCGCCGCCTATGAGAACCCTATCAAGAAGACCGCCGGCTTCAAGATGCTGTCCGGCAACCTCTTCGATTCCGCCATCATGAAGACCAGCGTCATCTCGGACGAGTTCCGCCAGCGCTATCTCTCCAATCCCAAGGACCCCAACGCCTTCGAGGCCAAGGCAGTCGTCTTTGACGGCCCCGAGGATTATCACGCCCATATCGACGACAAGAAACTCGATATCGACGAAAACACCATCCTGTTCATTCGCGGTGTCGGCCCCTTGGGCTATCCCGGTGCCGCCGAGGTCGTGAACATGCGCGCCCCCAACTATCTTCTGGAAAAGGGCATCAGGTCTCTTCCCTGCGTGGGCGATGGCCGCCAGTCAGGCACTTCGGGCTCGCCTTCGATCCTCAACGCCTCGCCGGAAGCAGCAGCAGGCGGCGGCCTTGCCATCCTGAAGAACGGTGACCGTGTCCGCATCGACCTCAACACTGGTGAGTGCAACATGCTGGTGTCTGATGCCGAACTGGCCAAGCGCCGCGCCGAGCTTGAGAAGAACGGCGGCTACAAGTTCCCCGCCTCACAGACGCCCTGGCAGGAAATCTTCCGGAAGGAAGTGGACCAGCTCTCCCACGGCATGGTGCTCAAGGGGGCGACGAAGTTCCAGCGCGTCGCCAAGGTCAGTCCGGTGCCGCGCGACAACCACTGAGCCCGCGCAGCTCTTCGTCAGCGCACCTCATCGCGCTGCAACCTTGTTGAGGCAAAGATGAGCTGTTGGCCCTGGATGAACAATTCAGAGGCAATGGTGCACATGTGCCTGACGCACGTCTCCCCTTCCCGCCGTATCGTTCGCCACATTTCGGCTGGACCGACGGCGCCGCATGGCAGCCTTCTGTCGGTTAAGGCTTGAACTGATATATCAGCTATGGGTAAGCTTCATCCCGTCAAGTCTTATTGGGAGGAACAAACGACATGACCAACATTTCCAGACGCACCATCATGGCCAGCGTCGTTGCGCTATCGCTTTTCGGTGGCACAACCGCGGCCCTGGCTGCCGACAAGATTCTGGCCTCGGTACCGGGCCTCACCTTTCCCTTCTTTGTTCACATGATGAATGCCTTCAAGGCGGAAATCGCCAAGCAGGGCTATGAAGCGATTGAAAGCGATGGCCAGGTGTCATCGCCGAAGCAGACGGCAGACGTCGAAGCCGCCATCACCCAGGGCGTGAAGGGCATCGTCATCAGCCCGAACGAAGTGGACGCCATGGCGCCCGCCCTGCAGCAGGCCGTTGAAGCCGGCGTTCCTGTCGTCACCGTTGACCGCCGCGTGCCGTCCGTCGAGGGCATTCTCGCCCACATCGGCGCCGATAACGTCAAGGGCGGCGAAGCCCAGGGCAACCTGATCAAGACGCTCTATCCCGATGGTGCAACGATCATCAACCTGCAGGGCCAGTCCGGCGCCTCGCCGGCCATCGATCGCAACAAGGGCCTGCACAATGTCCTTGACGGCGATGCCAAGTACAAGATCGTCTTCGAACAGACCGCCGGTTTCGACCGTGCCAAGGGCCTCGCAGTGACCGAAGCCGCCCTTGCCGGCATGGCCGAACCCCCGAAGGTGATTGTTGCCGCCAATGACGACATGGCGCTCGGTGCCATGGAAGCCGTCAAGGCCCGCAACCTCTCCGGCATTACCATCATCGGCTTTGATGCCCTTCCGGAAGCACTGGCCCAGGTTCGTGACGGCGGCCTTACCGCCACCATCGAGCAGTTCCCCGGTCAGCAGAGCTCTCTGGGTGTGCAGACCCTCGTCGCCTTCCTCAAGGATGGCACCAAGCCTGCAGAACAGGTGCTTCTGCTCACGCCGGTGGCTGTGACCAAGGACAACCTGAACATCGCTGAACGCCTCGGCGAAGTGAAGTAAGCAGAAACCAGAGAACCAGCCGGAGCAAACCTCCGGCTGGTTCGTCATGGCCATGGCGGACCGCACGACAGCCTCACCGTTGCTGCAGATGACCGGGATTTCCAAGTCATTTCCCGGCGTGAAGGCGCTTGAACACGTTGATTTCAGCGTCGGCCGCGCCGAGATCCATGCCTTCCTTGGCGAGAATGGCGCCGGCAAGTCGACACTTCTGAAGATTTTGTCCGGGGCACAGCCCCCCGATACCGGCAGCATTTCCCTGGACGGCAAGCCTCACGTCTTTGCTTCGCCGCAGGATGCACAGCGCGCCGGCATCGTTACCATCTATCAGGAGTTCACGCTTGCTCCGGATATGTCGATCGCCGAGAACATTTTCGTCGGCCGCGAGCCGGGCTCAAAATTCTTCGTCAACCATGCCCGCATGGAAGCAGAGAGCCGCAAGCTCTCGCAACGGATCGGCCTCGACCGTAGCCCTTCGACGCGGGTCCGTGATCTTTCTGTCGCTGAGCAGCAGATGGTCGAGATCGCCCGCGCCCTCTCCATGCAGTCGCGCCTCATCATCATGGATGAGCCCACCTCCGCGCTCAGCAGGTTCGAAGTCGAGAAGCTGTTTTCCATCATCCGCTCGCTCAAGGCCGAAGGCATCAGCACCATCTTCGTGACCCACAGGCTCGAGGAAGTCTTCGAGATTTGCGACAGCTACACCGTGCTGCGCGATGGCCGCCACGTCGGCTCAGGCGCTGTCAAGGACACCAGCATCGAAGGCATCATCCGCCTCATGGTCGGCCGCGAAGTGGGATTGTTGCAGGCCCGTGGCGAAACCTTTGTGCGCCCCGATGTCGCCCTTCGCGTTGTTGGCCTGAACCGCCGCCGCAAGAGCAACGATGCCAGCGCCATCGAACTCCATGATGTGCATTTCGATGTTCACAAGGGCGAGATCCTCGGCCTCGCCGGCCTTGTCGGTGCCGGCCGGACCGAATCGGCCCGCGCCATTTTTGGTGCCGACCGGATCGACAGCGGCCAGATCTTCGTGGAAGGAAAACAGGTCGATATCCGTTCCCCCGCCGATGCCATCCGTCAGGGCATTGGCCTCGTGCCCGAAGACCGCAAGCTGCAGGCGCTGTTCCTCGGTCTGGCAATCCGCACCAATATCTCGATGGCAGCCCACAAGGACATCAGCAACTGGGCGTCGTTCATTTCCGGCGCCAAGGAAGATGCCCTTGTCGAAGACTATCGCAAGACCCTCAACATCCGCATGGCTTCAGCCGACCAGCTCGTCGGCAACCTGTCCGGTGGCAACCAGCAGAAGGTCGTGCTGGCCCGTTGGCTGGCCCTGCGGCCGCGGGTTCTCATTGTCGATGAACCGACCCGCGGCATCGACGTTGGCGCCAAGGTCGAGGTTCACAATCTCCTCATCGACATGGCCAAGGCCGGTATCGCCATCATCGTCATTTCTTCGGAACTGCCGGAAGTGCTCGCCCTTGCCGACCGCATCGTGACCATGCGCGAGGGGCGCGTGACAGGCGAGGTGCAAGGCCGTAGCGCCACCCAGGAACAACTCATGACATTGATGACACTGAGTGCTGAAATTGAACCTGAACAGAGGAAGGCGGCAAATGGCTGAGACAACAGTGCAGTCCAGGAGCAGCGGTGACTTTGATGCCTTCGGCTTTCTGGCGCGTTTCGCACCGCTGATTTTCCTCCTGCTCCTGATGGCGGTCTTTGCCATCATGGAACCGCGTTTCCTGTCGTCCATCAATCTCTTCAACGTCATGCGCCAGGTGTCGATCACCGGGCTTCTGGCCATCGGCATGACCTTTGTGATTTTGACGGCCGGCATTGATCTTTCCATCGGCTCGCTTTTGGCCTTTGCCGGCCTCGTGGCGGCAGCCGTCGCCAAGGGGGGCATGCAGGACCGCTTCACCGTGGGCGAAGACGCCATCGGCTATGGCTGGCAGCTTGCGGCCCTCGCGGCGATTGCCGTGGGCCTCTTGGGCGGGCTCCTGCAGGGTGTTGCCATCACGCGGCTCAAGGTTCCGCCATTTGTCGTCACCCTGGGCGGCATGTCGGTGTTCCGCGGCGCGGCCCTGCTCTTCGCGGCCGGCGGGCCGATCAGCGGCTTCGACAAGGCCTTCACCTGGTGGGGCCAGGGCAAGATCGGTCCCGTGCCGGTACCGGTCATCATCTTCCTGGTGGCAGCCATCCTTGCCCATATCGTGCTGCGCTACATGCGTTTCGGCAGGCGCGTCTATGCGGTTGGCGGCAATCCCGAGGCGGCCAGGCTGTCCGGGCTCAACGTCAGTGCGGTGATCTGCGCCGTCTACATCATCATGGGTTTCTTCTGCGGCCTTGGCGCCTTCGTGCTCGCAGCGCGGCTGAACTCAGCCGAGGCGGTGGCCGGAACCGGCTATGAACTGACGGTGATCGCCTCCGTCGTGATCGGCGGCACCAGCCTGTTCGGTGGGGTTGGCAGCATCTTTGGCACGGTGATCGGAACGATCCTCATAGGCGTGCTGCTCAATGGCCTCGTGCTGATGAACGTCTCGTCCTACATCCAGCAGATCATCATTGGAACCATCATCGTGCTGGCCGTGGCCTTCGACACCTTCGCGAAGTCACGGCGGCGCAAGGCCTGACGTCTAGCTCGCGGCCTGTTCCCTGAGTTCCTGCAGTTTTGCCTTGGCCCTGTCCCGGTGGGCCTGGGTGACATGCCCGCGCACCATCGCCAAGGCTGTCATCAGCACGGCAACGTCATCGGTAAAGCCCAGCACCAGGAGGAAGTCCGGGATGACGTCAAAGGGCAGGATGAAATAGGCAAGGGCCGCAAGCAGCGTCCCCTTCACCTTGACGGGCGTTGCCGGGTCAAAGGCGCAATACCAGGCCGCCAGGGCATCTTCCGCGAAGGGAATGCGTGCCAGGTTGCCTGTCAGCTTCGGCCAGAAGCCGGACTGGACGGTCCGTTCATCAGATGGCGCCATGATCCATTCTCCCGCGAGACATCGCAATCACATGGGAAGGGCCGGCCGGTGAATCAAGGTCAACCCTGGGTGAACCAGAGGACACCCATCAGGATTATGATGGCGAGGAATTGCAGGCCGACGCGCCAGCGCATCAAGGTCTGCGAGCGGTTGGAACTTCCGCCCCGCATCATGTTCCACAGGCCCATCAGCAGCACGATGAAGACGGCGACGATGGCAAGGACTGGAAGGCTGTTGGTGATGCTCATTTTTCTGAAACCCTGTTGGCAAAATAGTCGGCAGTCACTTGCGGCAGGAAACGCCTGACAAACGCAATGACATAGGTTGGTATGGTTACATAGTAGTGGGCCTGCGGGCGCTCCCGCTCCAGCGCCAGGACAAGCTTGTCGAGCACGGCCTCTGCCGGAAGCTTGAAGCGGTTGTTCCCGCCACTGTCGAGCCTCTTGCGCTGGCGCTCGAAGGCCGCCGTGTAGTGTGAGCGACTCATGTCGACGTTCTTTTCGAAGGCGGCCCGCGCATTCTTCACGAAATTGCTGGCAATGGGGCCCGGATTGATCGTCACCACCCTGATCCGCGTGTCGCGCAGTTCGAGGCGCAAGGTGTCGGTCAGGCCCTCGATGGCAAACTTCGAGGCCGTATAGGGACCTCGCCATTTGAGTGCCATCAGGCCCAGCAGGGAGGAACATTGCACGATCCGTCCCTCGCCCAGTTTCCGCATCATGGGAAGGCAGAGCGTGACAAGCTGGTGCCAGCCGAAGACATTGGCTGCAAACTGTTCCTCGAGGACCGGGCGCGAGATGTCCTCGACGGCACCTGGCTGGCCATAGGCGCCATTGTTGAAGAGCGCATAGAGACTGCCTCCGGTGCGCCTCGACACCTCTGCGGCGCAGGCCTCTACCGAGCTCGCGACACGATAGTCGAGTGCAATTGCCTCAAGCCCTTCCGCTTCAAGGCGCTGCAGGTCTTCTGCCCTGCGGGCCGTTGCGAACACGCGATAGCCACGCGCCTTGAGTCCCTTCGCACATGCATGGCCAATGCCCGTCGAACAGCCAGTGATCAGGATGGTTCTCTGCGCCATGGATGAGCCTTCTAGGCAGCCTTGCCCGCCTTGGATAGCGGCTAATTCGCCCCATCGAGCAGGCGCCTGGCAATGACCTGGGCCTGGATTTCGGCCGCACCCTCAAAGATGTTGAGGATCCGCGCATCGCAGAGCACCCGGCTTGCCGGAAATTCCAGGGCAAAGCCGTTGCCGCCATGAATCTGCACGCAATTGTCGGCATTGGCCCAGGCGACACGCGCCGCAAGAAGTTTCGCCATGCCTGCTTCGACATCGCAGCGCCGGCCTTCATCCTTGGCGCGTGCCGCGTCATAGGTCAGGAGCCGCGCCGCCAGCAGTTCCGCAGCCATGAGCACTATTTTGTCGCCGACCCTGGGGAATGCAATGATCGCTTGCCCGAACTGCTTGCGCTCCGAGCCATACCTGATCGCAAGGTCAAGTGCCGTTTGCGCCACGCCGACGGCGCGGGCCGCCGTCTGGATTCGGGCGCTCTCGAATGTCTGCATGAGTTGCTTGAAGCCCTGGCCCTCGACACCGCCCAGCAGGTTTTCCGCCTTCACTTCGAAATTCTCGAAGCGGATCTCGTATTCCTTCATGCCGCGATAGCCGAGCACGCCGATTTCACCACCGCTCATGCCCACGGCAGGAAACGGCTCGCCATCCGTCCCTCGCGGCTTTTCCGCAAGGAACATGGAAAGACCCTTGTAGCCCTTTTCATTGGGGTTCGTGCGGGCCAGAAGCATCATGAGATCGGCCCTGACAGGATGGGTGATCCAGGTCTTGTTGCCGGTGATGAGATAGCGCTCGCCATCACGCACCGCGCGCGTCTTGAGCGATCCGAGATCGGAACCCGTGTCGGGCTC
>CAZUKI010000028.1:9365-17663 GCA_964620785.1 uncultured Aestuariivirga sp. | reverse complement strand
AAACGGTTGAAATCAAGCGTTTTGGCAGCGCTTTTCAGCGCAGGCGGGCACCGCCGTCGGCGTTGAACACATAAAGCCCGGACTTGGCGAGTGAGATGCCGATCTTGTCACCGCTCTTGCCGCGGTAGTCCTTAGCCGCCTTGACCGCCAGCGTGCCGCCGCCGGTCTTGACCGTCACCAGCGTGTGGTCGCCGATCAGCTCGTTGGTGAAGATCTCGCCCGGCAGGTCGCCCTTGGCGACAGTCGTCACCGTGCAATCCTCCGGCCGGACGCCGAGCACCGCTTTCGCAAGCTTGCCCTTGATCGGTGTCTTGATCTTGGCACCGTCGGTCACGAACTCGCCGCCCTGCAGGGCGCCATGGACGATGTTCATGGGCGGCGAGCCGATGAACTGCGCCACGAACAGGTTGGCGGGATCATTGTAGATTTCCGCCGGGGTCGCGAGCTGCTGCAGCACGCCGCGCTCGAGAATGGCCACCCGGTGGGCAAGCGTCATGGCCTCGATCTGGTCATGGGTCACATAGATGGTGGTGATGCCGAGCGCTTCCTGCATGTGCTTCAGTTCGGCGCGCATGTGGCCGCGCAGCTTGGCATCAAGGTTGGAAAGCGGCTCGTCCATGAGGAACACCGAGGGCCTGCGGATGATGGCCCGCGCCAGCGCAACGCGCTGCCGCTGCCCGCCTGACAATTCGCGCGGATAGCGCTCCAGCAGGTTTTCAAGCTGCACCTGTGCCGCCGCCTCGCGGATCGCTACGCCCATCTCGGCCGGGTTGACCTTCCGCACCTTGAGCGGAAAGCCGATGTTCTCGGCCACCGTCTTGTGCGGATAGAGCGCGTAGGACTGGAACACCATGGAGATGTCGCGATACTTCGGCAGAATGTTGGTGACATCCCTTGAGCCGATCAGCACGCGCCCGTCGCTTGCCGTCTCGAGGCCCGAGAGGATGCGCAGCGCCGTGGTCTTGCCCGAGCCCGAAGCCCCGAGCAGCACCAGGAATTCGCCCGGCTTGACGTCAAGGTTCAGTTCCTCGAGCACGCGCACCGCGCCGAAGGACTTCTGCACCTTGTCGAAGGAGACCGGAACGCCGGGATTGCCGTTTGCCATGGATGTTGCCTTCTAGCCCTTGACCGCGCCAAGGAGCACGCCCCTGGCAATGAAACGCTGCAGGATGATGGCCATGGCGATCACCGGGATGATCATGACCACGATGATGGCGCACATCTCCCACCAGAACACACCCTTCTCGCCGGCGTTCTTGGCCGCCACCATGATCGGCATGGTCTGCACCTTGGCAATCGCCAGGAACACCGCGAAGAGATATTCGTTCCAGTTCAGGATGAGCGTGAGAAGCGTCGTCGCCGCAAGCCCCGGCCGTGTCAGCGGCAGAACGATATCCCAGAAGATGCCGAAGCGCGTGGCACCGTCGAGCTGCGCCGACTCTTCAAGCTCGACCGGCAGATTGGCGAAGAAGTCATGCATCAGCCACACCACGATGGGCAGGTTCGCAACTGCATAGACGACGACCAGCGCAAGATGCGTGTCGAGAAGCCCGACTGCCTGGAACATCATGTAGATGGGGATCACTACCACGATGGGCGGCAGGATGCGCTGCGAGATGATCCAGAACAGGATATCGCCATTGCCGAGGGTGCGCTTGAAGTGCTTGCCGAAGGCCCGCACCAGGAAGAAGAACAGGGCCAGCGCCACCGCCGTTGACAGCCACCACGGCACCCCGAAATAGCTGGTGGCCAGGATCACCAGCAGCGTCAGCCCCACGAACATCATGATGTTCCCGAACTTGGGCTTGTACTGGACGCGGGCCAGCGCATAGGCGGCCATGGCGCCGATGGCCACGCAGATCAGCGTCGAGGCGATGCTGACCACGATGGAATTGGTGAAGGCGAGATAGATCTTGCAGATCTGCGGCTCCATCGGCTGCAGCGTCACGACAGGCGACACGATGAAAGCGAAGGAGTTGTAAACCAGAAGCCCCACCTGCCTGGCAATCGCCGGCAGGTCGCAGAATGGATCGGTGTTGAACTGCGCCCGCCAGGCGTTGAGGTTCGGCTGGAAGTCAAGGAACGGAATGTAGAACGGCCCCTGGTTGACGGCTGCCGCATCCTTGAACGACGTAATGACCACCCAGTAGATCGGGAAGAGCACGAAGATCGACCAGATCACCAGCAGGGCATGGGCAACGACATTCGCCGCCGGCGACATCTTGCCGACCTTCGGCGGCTCGAACAGCCGCTCCATCAGCGAGCGGTTGGCTTTTTCGAACTTGAAGCTGCTTTCGCTCGTACTCATGCCCGCGCCTTCCGCAATTGCCCCAGCACCACATAGTTGAAGAACGAGGCGCAGACCACGACGGTCAGGATAAGCAGCAGGTAGGCAATGGCCGCCGACGAACCGATGTCATTGGCGCGCCAGACATAATAGGAATGGAGCGTCATGGATTCGGTTGAGGCACCGGGGCCGCCGCCCGTCATGATGTTGGGAAGATCGACGATCTTGAAGGCTTCGATGGTGCGGATCAGCAGCACCGTAACCGCCACTGGCACGATCTGCGGCCAGATGATTTCCCGGAACGTCTGCACGCTGGAAGCGCCATCAACCTGCGCGGCCTCGATGTGGTCGCGCGGCACATTCTCGAGGGCGGCCAGCATGCAGATGAAGATGAAGGGAATCCACTGCCAGGAGTCGCACACCATCATGACGATGCGCGCCGCCCACGGGTCAGCCGACCAGGCCCAGTTCTCAAGGCCGAAGCCGCGCAGCAGCGGCTCGAACGGGCCCTTGGTGATGTCGGCAACCATCTTCATGGCGTAGCCGACACCGAGCGGCGTCACCATCAACGGGATGAAGAAGATGACGCGGAAGAAGTTCTTGCCTGAAATGGGCTGCGAGCACAGGAATGCGAGCCCCGTTCCAATGACGAACTGCAGCGCGCAGCCGACGAAAACATAGAACAGCGTGGTAACCAGTGTGCCGATGGGATTTCCCGAAAGCACCGAGGCCGCCGTGACCCAGGTGAGGAATATGGCCATGGCCGCGGAAATGAGCCGCCCAACCATGCCGACCCAGCTTGTGGTGCGGAACGAGCGGACGAGCCACCACACCACCGCGGCAACGACGGCGAGGAACACGATGAGGCCGAACGGGCCCATGTTCTCGACCTTGCCGAGAAAATGCACCTGCTCGCTGCCGAGAAACTGTTTGTAGAAATTCTGGAACCAGACGAAACGGAACTGCAGCCCGTTGGCCGTGAAGCGCACCCGGCTCAGCGCGAAGACAATGGAATAGAAGGTCGGGAAGATCGCGAAGATGAGAATGAGAATGACGGCAGGCGCAATGAAGAAGGTGCGCGAATGCCTGTCAAACCATTCGCCCCAGGACTCGGCGATCTCGTCCCGGGAAAAGCCAGCCGGGGAAATCCCCGGCTGGTGAGATGTGTTGGTATTGGCCTTGGCCATCGTCGCAGCGAACGTCAGCCGCCCGTGCCGAGTGCCAGGCCCTGGGCCTTGATCTGGTTGTCACGGCCGAAGTCGTCCGTGATTTCCTCCCAGCCGGCTTCAATGTTCGCCAGGGCTTCATCGACGGTGATTTCGCCTGCCAGGTAGCGGGCAAGTTCACGGTCAAGCACGACACCAGTGTATTGCTGGGCGCCTGGGATCTTCATGTCCGAAGCCATGTTGGGGTTGTTGAGAGCCGAGTTGATGGCGCCGAGATAGTTTTCGGCGAGTTCCTTCGGCATGCCGGCCTTCACCCATTCGTCCGTGCTGGCAAGTTGCGACAGGCGGTAAGGATTGTAGCCTGTGGCACCGATCGTCACGTCGACGTTCGATTGCGCAGCCTGGTTCATGTAGGACAGGAAGGCATAGGCCGCGTCTTTCTTGTTCTGGTCGATCTTGGCATTGATGCCACCGGCCCAGCCACCGAAGGCAGCGAACGGCGCATAGTTGATGCCATCGACCGAGTTCGGAGCACTTTCCTTCGTCACCGGCACGAGCTTGCCCGTGGCGCGGTCCAGCACTTCCTTGGAACCGACGGCGCCAACGGCGAAGATCAGGCCCTTGACGGCGGCAGCATCGGGATCGAGCTGCAGCGTGCCCGGATCACCCCATTCGATCAGCAGGCCGCAACGGCCGGCCTTGAAGATGGCGCGGGTGTCGCCGATGTCCATGTTGAGTTCTTCCGGCGGACCGTACTTGCCGGTCTCCTTGTAAACCTCGAAGGCCTTCTTCCAGGCTTCGTTGTTGATGATGGGCTTCATCGTGGCATTGTCGAAGTGGAAACCCTGGGCCGTGCCGTTGGTCTGCACATAGGAAGCGGCAACAGTCTGCACCGCCATATAGCTCTGGGCATTGCGCTTCTTGAAGATGCAGGAGCCGTAGTCGGGCTGACCATCGCCGTTCATGTCCTGGCCGTGGATCTTCGATGCCACGTCGAGATACTCATCCCAGGTCTTGGGCGGCTGCAGGCCGGCCTTTTCCAGAATGTCCTTGCGGTAATAGACCATCTGGAAGTCGCCATCGACCATTAGCAGCTTGGTCTTGCCGCCGATCTTCTGGCCGAAGTCACGGAAATAGGGAGCGATGTCGTTCATGTCGATCTTCGTGTCCTTGGCGACATAAGGATCGAGGTCTTCGAGGAGGCCGGCAGCGTCGAGTTCCACGCCCCAGCCGGCGGCGAACACGCCAACGTCAATGGAGTTGGTTCCCGTTGACCAGTCGTTCTGGATCTTCGGGAAGATCTCCGCGAACGGCACTTCCGTCACGACGATCTTGCCGCCCGTGGCGGCTTCGAATTCCTTGCCACGCTCGGCAAGGCGCCCGGCGATGACGTAGCCAGGCCGGGTCAGGATGTTGACGGTCACGCCGTCAAACTCACCGGCGGGCGCCACAGCCACGAAACCGCAAAGGGCGGTCGTGGCTGCAAGCGCGCCAAAAAGCACGTTCTTCATTGATGGTCCTCCCAGAAGCCGTGCTGGCAACATGCTGCACGGAATTATTGATTGTTGTTCTGCACTCGTTGTTTGCCGCGCCGATCGAAGGCCACGGCAAACGCGACCTCGATACAACTAGTCCCAAGAATTTTTAGCGTCAACAATGATATATCAGTTCCGGCACTACGGTGCGCCGCAACGACACTCTGCACAAGCTTTAGGCGTTGCTGCAGGTGCACACATGCCGAACGCACACGCCGGTGCGACCGTGGCTCAGGCGGCCCGGATGCCGAGGATGCGCCGGATGAGGATCGGCGCGGCGATCGAAATGATCAGCAGCAGCCCCATCAGCACGCTGATGACAATGCCGGGAACATTGATGAGCGAGAGTGCCAGCGTGGCAAGGCCCAGCACGAACACCGCAAGGACGACGCCGGCGATGGAGCCGACGCCACCGGTGATCGACACACCACCCAGGATGACCATGGTGATGATATCGAGTTCCCAGCCGAGCGCGATGTTGGAGCGGGTGGAACCGATGCGCGACGTCAGCAGAACGGCTGCGAGCCCCGCTGCCAGCCCCGTCAGGCAGAACAGCACGAACTTGATGCGCTCGACGGGAATGCCGGAGAACTGCGCCGCCACGGGATTGTTGCCGATGGCGAACAGGCGCCGCCCGGTTGCTGTGCGATGCAGCACCACCGCGAACACGGCCGCCAGGATGAGGAACATTCCGAAGGAATAGGCAATGGGCGGCCACTTGATGAGATAGCCCTGCCCCAGCGTCGAAAACCCGGCAGGATAGGTTGTGAAGGCCTGGTCACCCATCACCACCTGGGCAAGGCCGCGGAACAGCGACATGGTGCCGATGGTGACAACGATTGACGGCAGGCCGACCTTGGTGACCAGCACGCCGTTGAAAACGCCGCAGAGAAGCCCGACCACAAGCCCGACAGCGGCGAGCGTCCACGGGCCATAGCCGGCATCGGCACACAGGCCCATGGCCAGAGAGGCGAGTGCGATGATGGCAGCGACCGAAAGGTCAATCTCTCGCGTCAGGATGAGCAACGCCATCGGCAAGGCAATGATGGCCTTCTCGGAAAAATTGAAGGTGGCATCCGACAATGTCCAGATGTCGAGGAAATAGGGCGAGATCAGCGTGCCCAGGACCATGACACCTGCCAGCAGCAGGGCGAGGATGAACTCCCAGCGCAGGAACAGGTTGGCCCAGCGAAACGGCTCCTTGTCCAAAACCTCGGAACGATGGGTGGTTGCGCTCATGTCCCGCCCCCTGCCGCGGCGCGGCGTGCCTCCGGCAGGATCAGCTTGCCGGCCTTGCCTTCGCTGCGGGCATTGACGATGACCGCCGCCAGGATGACGGCACCGGAGATTGCCATTTGCCAGAACGGTGTTACCTGCATCACCGGCAGCGCATTGACGATGATGCCGAAGAACAGCGCACCAAGCAGAGTGCCGGGAATCGAACCAACGCCGCCTGCGATGGAAACCCCGCCGATGACACAGGCCGCAATGACCGTGAGTTCAAAACCCGACGCGATCTCGGAATAGGCCACGCCATAGCGCGCCACCCAGAGATATCCGCACAAGCCAGCAATCGCCCCCGACAGCACATAGACGAGCAGTTGCTGCTTGCCGAGATCAACGCCGCAATAGCGTGCCGCCACCGGATTTCCGCCGACGGCGTAGAGCCCGCGGCCGGTGCGGGTCTGATTCAGGAACACCCAGATGGCAACGGCGAGAACCACCATGATCCAGAACGTCGCCGTGACTCCGAGCACCGGCAGCTTGGGGAAACTCTGGAACACATTGCCCATCTCGCTGGCGTTCACCTGGTCGCCGCGGCCATAGACGACGATCAGTCCGCGATAGATGGCGAGCGTTCCAAGCGTCATGGCGATCGGCGGAATGCCGAGCTTGGATATGAGCACTCCGTTGAACAGGCCAAGGACCGTGCCGCAGGCAATGCCGAGTGCGATGTAGATGATGACCGGAAGTTCCGGATGATACTGCGCCAGCGACGCCGAGATCATGCCGCTCAGGGCAAGGTTGGAGGCGACCGACAGGTCGATGCCGCGCGTCAGGATCACCATCATCTGCGCCATCGCCATCATGAACAGGATCGATGTGTCGTCCAGCACATAGGCAAGGTTGTCCGGCGACACGAAGGCCGGGGCATAAAGCCCGATGCCGATGATCATTGCGCCGATGATGACGGCGAGCGCGATTTCGCGGTTCTTGAGAAGCAGTTTCATGCCGCCTCCCGCGCCCCCGTTGCTGCTGACACGATGGCTTCCGCCGACCATGAACCACGCGCAAATTCGCTGGCGATGCGCCCTTCCTTCATGACCAGCACGCGATCCGCAAGCCCCATGATCTCCGGCAGTTCGGAACTCACCAGGATGACGGCAAGCCCCTGCTCTGCCAGTTCGCCGATGAATTCATGCACCGCCGCCTTTGAGCCGACGTCGATGCCCTTGGTCGGCTCATCGAGGATGATGACCTTGGGATGCGCCGCGAGCCACTTGGCGATCACGACCTTCTGCTGGTTGCCGCCGGAAAGGTCGGCAAGCCGCTGCTCCCAGTGGGCGGCACGGACATCAAGGCGCTGGCCCAACGTGCGCACGGCATTCCGTTCCGAAGCACGGTTGAGGAAGAGCCCGCGCACATGCTGGGCAATCGACACCAGCGTGACGTTGTCGCGGATGCCGAGCGGCAGGATCGCGCCCTGGTTCTGGCGGTCCTCGGGCACATAGGAAATCCCGGCCGCGATTGCTTTCTCGGGAGATGAGAGATCGATGCGCTGCCCATTCAGTGATACGGTTCCCCGCGTCGGGCGCGTGAGGCCAAACAGGCACTGCATGGTTTCCGAACGCCCTGCTCCCACAAGTCCGTAGAAGCCGAGGATTTCGCCCTTGCGCAGGTCAAAGGAGATGTCAGCAAATTCTGTGGCGTTTGACAGGTCCCTGACTGTCAGCACGGTTTCGCCGATGGCGATGTCACGCTTCGGGAAAACCTGGTCGATGGGCCGCCCGACCATGAGGCTGACAAGTTTGGCTTCGGTCACGGTGCTGATAGCACCTTCGCCCACTTTCTCGCCGTCGCGCAGGCAGACAAAACTGTCAGCCACGCGGAAAATCTCGTCGAACTTGTGCGAGATGAACAGGATGGCGCGGCCTTCCGCCTTCAACTGCGCAATGATCCGGAAAAGATCATCGATCTCGTTGCGCGACAGAGCCGCCGTCGGTTCATCCATGATGATCAGCGAGGCATCGTGGCTCAGGGCCCGCGTGATCTCCACGAGATGCTTCTGCGCCACGGAAAGTTCCTTGAG
>CAZUKI010000028.1:0-9265 GCA_964620785.1 uncultured Aestuariivirga sp. | reverse complement strand
CCGTTTTCGCCAATGAGTGCCGTCACCTCCCCTGCCTTGAGCGCAAAGGAGACGTCATGGAGCGCGCGAACGCCCGGAAATGACTTCGAGACGCCCGCAAGGCTGAGAACCTGTGTGGTCATGCTGCTGGAAAAAACGGATTGAGGGGAAAAATGGGGCGGAGTGCCTGGCACCCCGCCCCAGCTGATCAGAAGATCTTGGCGAATTCTTCCACGTTCGACTTGTCGAACACGAAGGGTTCACCCATGGCGGCTTCGCCATTGTCGCCAATCGTGGTTTCGCCCATGCGGCCCATCTTCACGGTCTTGCCTGCGCCGGCATCAGCACCGTTCAGGATGTTGATCATGATCTGGGTCGAGGCATAGCCGTAGTCCACCGGGTTCCAGATGGCGAAGGTGTCACAGGCACCCTTCAGCACGGCATCCTTCATTTCAGAGGGAAGGCCAAGGCCGGTGATGAACACCTTGCCCACCAGGCCGCCGTCGATGATGGCCTTTGCACCAGAGCGAATGCCGATGGTGGTCGGCGAGATCACGCCGCGCAGGTTCGGATAGGCTTTGGCGAGGCCCTGCATTTCACGATAGCTCTTGTCGTCCTGGTCATCGCCATAGACGGTGGCGACCAGCGGCATGTCCTTGTATTCGGGCTTCTTCCATTCTTCCTTCATGGCTTCGATCCATGAATTCTGGTTGGTCATGGTCGAAGCCGCCGACAGGATGGCGACTTCGCCCTTGCCGCCCAGCGTCTTGGCGATCATCTGGACCTGCTTGGCGCCGATGAGCGGCGTCGAGGAGGCATTGAGGTGCATGATGCGGCCTTCCGGAGCGATCGCCGAGTCGAAGCTGATCACCTTGATGCCGCGTTCCATCGCCTTCTTGCCGACTGGAACAAGAGCGTTGGCGTCATTTGCCGACACGATGATGCCATCGACCTTCTGGGCGATGAGTGCATCGATCACGGCGATCTGTTCTTCAGCCGTTGCCTTGGTCGAAGCCGTGTAGATGATTTCGAAGCCACCGACTTCCTTGGCAGCTTCCATGGCGCCCTTGGAGCAGGCATCGAAATAGCTGTTGCCGAGGTTCTTGACGACCAGGGCAATGCGCTTTCCTTCGGCATGGGCAATGCCTGCGAACAGGCCAGTGCCCGAGGCGGCCAGGGCGCCAGCCGACATCAGCTTGAGCGCCTGGCGGCGGTTGGTTTTAAACATGTAGTCCTCCCATTGTTGACAAATTGAAGCGCCACGCGGCGCTCCGGCTCACGCGGAACCGGCGCATGCACGTCATGCAGCCACCGACACCGAATTTGGTTCAGCGTCCAGCACAATCACTTCGATTCCGGCGGCCCGCAACATGTCGAGTGCGGCAACAGGTGCTCCGGAATCGGTGATCAGCGTGGAAACACGCGAAAGCTGGCAAACCACCATGCTGCCACGTTGTTCAAATTTGGATGAATCCGCAATCACAATCAGCTTCTCGGCCCGTGAAAGAAGTTTGGACTCGGCGCGGGCAATCAACGGGTCGCCTTCGATGATGCCCATGCTGCTGATCGAATAGCAGCTCATGAACATCTTGGAGGCGGTGAAATGCTGGATGGCATCTTCATCGAAGGGCGAAAGAATGATGCTCTGTTCGCGATAGACCTCACCGCCTGGCAGCACGATGCGGTTCTGCGAGGTATTGATGAGCTCGGTGGCGATCGGAACGGAATTGGTCAGCACCTGCATGCGCTTGGCGCGCAGGAACTCTGCCATGAACCACGTCGTTGAGCCGGCATTGATGATGATCGACTCGCCGTCGCGGCACATCTCCGCCGCCTTGGCGGCCACCGCGCGCTTGCGCCCGGCATTCAGGGTCTGGCTGTCATCGAAGCTGCGCGTTGCCAGCGACATCTGATCGGCGGCACTCGCCGCCTCGACACCGCCATGCATGCGCTTGATCTGGCCCATCTCCTCCAGCTTGACGAGATCACGCCTGAGCGTCGCCGAAGACGCGCCAGTCACGCTCATCAATTCACGCACCCGCAGGACGCCGCGCTCGCGGACCTGGGTTAGAATTCTCTGCCATCGCTCACGTTCATGCATCGCTCAGAATTAGACGCTGTTTCCTGTCAGGGTCAATGAAGATTCGCTCATATTGCATCGCAAAACGTCATTGCAGTGCAGTATGAGCAATCGCAGTGACGATTGCTGATTGACCATGAGCGATTGCCTACCTATGGTCCGGCCATGTCAGACATTCTCCTGAAGTCCCTCTGGGACGACGCCCACGCCAAGTCACTCGATGAGCCGGGGCTCCTCCTCTACCGTTCCAACTTGCTGGGCTCAGACCTGCGCATCACCAACTTCGGTGGCGGCAACACCTCCGCGAAAGTCACCCACAAGGACCCGCTGACCGGGGCCGATGTCGAGGTGCTGTGGGTAAAAGGTTCGGGCGGCGACATTGGTTCCATGAAGCTCGACGGTTTTGCCACGCTCTATATGGACAGGCTCCTGTCCCTGAAGAAGCTCTACAAGGGCCTCAGCGAAGAGGACGCCATGGTCCATGCCCTGAACCATTGCATCTTCAACCTCAACCCGCGCGCCCCTTCGATCGACACCTGCCTGCATGGCTATGTGCCCTGGCCGCATGTGGACCACGTCCATTCCGATGCCGTCATCGCCATTGCCGCTTCGGAAGCATCAGAACGGCTGACCAGTGAAATCTTCGGCGCTGAGATGGGCTACCTGCCCTGGCAGCGCCCCGGCATCGACCTTGGCATCAAGCTTGGCAACCTTGCGGCCGCCAACCCGAAACTGGTCGGCGTTGTGCTGGGCTCGCACGGCCTCTTCACCTGGGGCAAGACCGCCAAAGAATGCTACGAGACGACACTGCGCATCATCAACAAGGCCGCAGCCTGGCTCGACAAGAACATGCAGCGCCCGGTGTTCCGTGGCGAGGCGGTAAAAGCACTTCCAGCCGACGAGCGCCGCGCAACTGCCATCCGCCTCATGCCGGAAATCCGCGGCCGCATCTCGCGCGAGGAATACAAGGCCGGGCACTTCACCGATGCGCCCGAGGTTCTGGAATTCGTCAACAGCAAGCAGCTTGCCGAACTGGCACCTCTTGGCACTTCGTGCCCTGACCATTTCCTGCGCACCAAGATCAGGCCGCTCATCGTGCCCCACGACGCCGATGGTGCAAAGCTCGATGAATTGCTCGACGCCTATCGCAAGGATTATGCGGCCTATTACGCGCGCTGCAAGCACCCCGACTCGCCCGCCATGCGCGATGCCAACGCCATCATCTATCTCGTGCCCCAGGTCGGCATGCTCTCCTTCGCCAAGGACAAGGCCACGGCGCGCATTGCCGCCGAATTCTACACCAACGCCATCAATGTCATGCGCGGCGCCGCGGGCGTTTCGAACTACAAGGGTTTGCCCGAGCAGGAAGCCTTCAACATCGAATACTGGCTGCTGGAAGAAGCAAAGCTCCAGCGCATGCCGAAGCCCAAGCCCCTGCAGGGGCGCATCGCCCTGGTGACCGGCGGCGCCTCCGGCATCGGCCTTGCCATCGCCGAGAAACTTCTGGCGGAAGGCGCCTGCGTGGCAATCGCCGACATCAACGATGACGGCCTGAAGGAAACTGGCGCCGCACTCGCCAAGCGGTTCGGCAAGGACAATGTCCTGCCTGTGAAGATGGACGTGACCGGCGAGGATGCCGTCATCAAGGGTTTCGAGAACACCATCGCCCGCTTTGGCGGCCTTGACATTGTCGTCAACAACGCCGGCATCGCCATCCCCTCGCCCGCCGAGAGCACCACGCTCGAAGTCTGGAACAAGCAGATGGCCATTCTCGGCACCGGCTACTTCCTGGTGGGCCGCGAGGGCTTCCGCATCCTCAAGCGCCAGAACTGCAGCGGTTCCATGGTCTACATCGCCTCGAAGAACGGCATGGTGGCCTCGCCCGGCACCTCCGCCTATGGCGCCATGAAGGCCGCTGAAATCCACCTCGCCCGCGTGCTTGCGGCCGAAGGCGCGCCACTCGGCATCCGCGTCAACACCGTCAATCCCGATGCTGTGCTGCGCGGTTCCAAGATCATGTCGGAAGGTTTCCGCCAGAGCCGGGCCGCAAGCCTCGGCATCAAGCCGGAAGAACTCGATGATCACTACCGCAAGCGCTCGCTGCTGCAGCGCTCGGTCTATCCCGAGGATATTGCCGAGGCGGTGTACTGGTTCGCCTCCGATGCTTCCAACAAGTCAACCGGCAACATCCTGAACGTCGATGCGGGGCACCTCGCAAGCTTCACGAGGTAACCCGATGACCTACGCAATCTCGGCCGATTTCCTTGCCGCCCACAACGACAAGCACATGGCCGCCCACCGCGAGGACTATGCGGCACTGGCCCGCCAACTGGAACGGCGTGGCCTCGACATCGAGAAACTGGTGCAGCGCGCCATGGACTACACCGTGGCCGTGCCCACCTGGGGCGTTGGCACCGGCGGCACGCGCTTTGCCCGCTTCCCCGGCCCCGGCGAACCCCGCCACATCCATGACAAGCTCGAGGATTGCGGCGTCATCCATCAGTTGACCCGCTGCACCGGCATGGTCTCACCACATATCCCATGGGACAAGGTTGCAGACTACAACGCGCTGCGCCAGGAGGCCGCGCAATACGAGCTTGGCTTCGATGCCGTGAACTCCAACACCTTCCAGGACCAGAAGGGCCAGGCGCTGTCCTACAAATTCGGCTCCCTGTCCCATTCCGACCGCGCCACACGCGCCCAGGCCGTCGAACACAACCTGGAATGCATCGAGATCGGGCGGCAGCTTGGCTCGACCGCCCTCACCGTGTGGATCGCCGATGGCACCAATTTTCCGGGCCAGCAATCGCTTGCCAGGCAGTTCGAATATTATCTCGAAGCCTGCGAGCAGATTTATGCCAGGTTGCCGAAGGACTGGCTCATCTTCCTCGAACACAAGATGTATGAGCCGGCATTCTATTCCACGGTGATCTCTGACTGGGGTTCAAGCCTCATGGCCGCCCAGCACCTGGGGCCGAAGGCCAAATGCCTCGTGGATCTCGGCCACCACGCGCCCAACACCAACATCGAGCAGATCGTGGCGCGCCTTGTCCATGTCGGGCGCCTCGCCGGTTTCCACTTCAATGACTCGAAATATGGCGATGACGATCTCGACTCTGGCGCCATCGATCCATTCCGGCTCTTTCTCGTCTTCAACGAACTGGTTGATGCCGAACAGCGCAAGGCGAAAGACTTCGCCCCCGCCTACATGATCGACCAGTCGCACAACGTGACGGACCCTATCGAAAGCCTGATCGGCTCGGCCATGGAAATCATGCGCGCCTATATCAGGGCCTCTCTCGTCAACCGCGAAGAGCTTGCAGCATTGCAGGCCGCCAATGACGTGATGGGCGGACACCGCCATCTCAAGCAGGCCTTCAATGCGGATGTGACGCCGCTGCTCTGCGAAGCGCGCCTGCGCAAGGGCGGCGCTCTCCACCCGTGGTCCTGCTACCGCGCTTCCGGCTATCGCGCGGAAAAGGCGAAGGAGCGCCCGGCCGTCGCCGGTTCGTCGTCAGGCATCGTTTAGGCGCGAGATCAGCTCGAAGCGGTCAACGTCCACCATCCCCATGTCGCTGATCTTGAGATGCGGGATCACCGGCAGGGGCAGGAACGCCACCTGCAGGAATGGCTCCGGCAGCACGGTTCCAAGCGACTTCGCCGCAGCCCGCAGCGGTATCAGCTTCTCGCGCACCTCTTCATAGGGAAGAAGGCTCATCAGCCCGGCGATCGGCAGCGGCAGTTCGGCGAGAACCTTTCCATCCCGCACCACGACGAAACCACCCTCGATCTCGCGCAAGCGGTTTGCCGCCACGGCCATGTCGCCGTCACCAGCCCCGATGATGCACATATTGTGGCTGTCATGACCCACCGTGGAGCCGATGGCACCCGCCTTCAGGCCGAAGCCATGAACAAAGCCGAGGCCGATGTTGCCGTTCTTTCCGTGGCGCTCGATGACCGCAACCTTGACGGCATCCTGCGCCAGGTCAACCTGCACGACACCATCCCTTGCAGGCAGGTCACGGCGCAGATGCTGCGTGATGATCTTGCCGGGATCGACACCAATGACGGGCGTTGCCTTGCCGCTGCCCTTGACGGAAAAATCCGCAGCCGTGATGGTTCGCACCTTGACGCTGTTGCGGCCGATGGGCGTCACTGTGCGGCGCGCCTTGAAAAGTGCATCGCTCACCGGGCGCCCCGCCGAAAGCACCTGCGAGACGCGGCAGTTCTGCAAGCCGTCGATGACCACAAGATCAGCGCGCCAGCCCGGCGCCACGAGGCCCCGGTCCTGCAGGCGGAAGATCCGTGCCGCGGAAATGCTGGCGGCGCGATAGCAGGCCAGCACATCGGCGCCATTTGCAATAGCCTCGCGGATCATGAAATCGAGATGCCCCTCCTCGGCAATGTCCAGCGGATTGCGGTCATCCGTGCACAGCGCAATGTAGGGAGAATGGCGTTCCGTGATGATCGGCACGAGGGCATGAAGGTCTTTCGAGACAGAGCCTTCACGGATCAGGACCTGCATGCCCTTGCGCAGCTTCTCGAGGGCCTCCGCCACGGTCGTCGTCTCATGGTCGGTGCGAATGCCAGCGGCAAGATAGCCGTTGAGGTCAAGTCCGCGCAGCAGTGGAGCATGTCCGTCGATGTGCCGCCCTTCGAATAGCGCCAGCTTGACGAGGCATTCCGGGTCTTCGCGCAGCAGGCCCGGAAAATTCATGAATTCGGCAAGGCCGATGCCCTTGCGATGGTCCATGAACGGGCGCAGGTCATCGGCTGTCAGATGCGCACCCGAGGTTTCGAGATGGGTGGCAGGCACGCAGCTCGAAAGCTGCACGCGCAGGTCCATCACGGTTTCGCTGGCGCAATCGAAGAAATACTTCAGGCCCGCGACACCCAGCACATTGGCGATCTCGTGCGGGTCGCAGATCGCCGTGGTGACGCCGTGGCGCAGCACCATGCGGTCAAACTCAAGCGGCGTGACCAGCGATGACTCGACATGCAGATGCGTGTCGATGAAGCCGGGCACGATCACCTGGCCGCTGACGTCGATCACCTCTTTGCCAACATAGCTGCCACAGGTACCGGCGATCACGCCGCCCGAGACCGCGACATCGGATTGGACCAGTTCGCCAGTCACCAGGTCGAGGAACGATCCACCCTTGAGGACAAGCTCCGCAGGTTCGCGGCCCGCGCCCTGCCTGATCCGCGCGGCAATCGCTTCATTCACCATAGGGAATCCAGATGTTCTTCACCTGGCTTGCGCGCCGCAGGTATTCATGGCCCTGGCCTTGCGTGTCGCTGAACCAGTCGAAGGCCTTGCCGCCATTGCTCCATGTCGCCTTGAGGTTCCCGGCAGAAGCCTTTTCCACCGCGGCCCCGCCTGCCGCTGAACCGTGATACCAGATGGCGGCCACCTCATCATGCTCGGCAAGCGTTTTGGCCAGTTCATCGCGGGCACCCGTCACGATGTTGAAGGCGCCTCCCGGAACATCGGACGTATCGATCACCTGGTAGAAGTCGGTCGCAACAAGTGGCTGCACGGGCGACGGCACCAGCACCACACGGTTGCCCAGCGCCAGCGCCGGCATGGTAAGCGAGATCATGGCGAGCAGCGGCGCCTCGTCAGGGCAGACAATGCCCATCACGCCATAGGGCTCGTTGAAGGCCAGCGTCGTTTGCCGCTTGGCGTTTGTTGAATGGATGCGGCCGTCATGCTTGTCGGCCCAGGCCGCGTAGTAAAAGATGCGCTTGAGGGCCGCATCGACCTCGCGCCGCCCGGCACGACTGGCAAACTCATCGGAGCGCGCCGCAAGGTTCTCGGCAATGAAATAGAGAACCTGCGCCCGGTTATGCGCCGACGCCGAACTCCACGCCGAGGCCTTGAGTGCGGCTTCCACGGCATTGCGGATGTCCTTGCGGTTGCCCAATCCCGCTTCGCCTGTAACCCGGCCGCGGCCATCCATCACCGCGTAGGAATAGCCGCTGTCGGGCCGCGCCTGCTTGCCGCCCACATACATCTTGGCGGTGCGGTCAATCGAGGCGGCAACAGCATCCACTGCCGCCGTCGCGCCTGAGAGTTTTGCCGTCGAAACCTTTGCCGGCTTCAGAGTTTTGAGCCAGTCGGCCTGCAGATACTCAAACAGCCCTTCGCGCCCGCCCTCGCGGCCAAAACCTGATTCCTTGTAACCGCCGAAACCTGCCGCGGCATCAAACAGGTTGGTGGAGTTGATCCACACCACGCCGGCCTTGACCCGCGCCGCCGCTTCCAGCGCCACGTTGAGGTTCTCGCTCCACACCGATGCCGCAAGCCCATAGCGCGTGTGATTGGCCAGCGCTGCCGCCTCATCGGGGGTGCGGAAGGTCATGGCCGAAACCACAGGCCCGAAGATTTCCTCGCGCATCACGGTGGACGACGTATCGACGTTGAGGAACAGCGATGGCGGATAGAAATTGCCCTTGGCGGGAATTTCGCAGTTCGCCGTCACCAGTTCGCCGCCCTCGCTCTCGCCCTTCTTCACAAGCGCCATGACGCGGGCCACCTGCACGCGATCAACGAGCGGGCCCATGTCATTGCTCTTGTCAAGCGGATCACCGACCCGCAGATGGTCCATGCGCTGCCTCAGCCTGGCGGTGAAGCGGCCATAGATGCCCTCCTGCACCAGAAGCCTCGTGCCCGCGCAGCACACCTGGCCCTGGTTGAACCAGACAGCATCGACGACGCCTTCGACGGCGGCATCGATGTCGGCATCCTCGAAGACAATGAAGGGTGACTTGCCGCCAAGCTCAAGGGACAGCTTCTTGCCCGTTCCTGCCGTTGCAGCGCGGATCAGCTTTCCGACCTCCGTCGAGCCCGTGAAGGCGATCTTGTCGACGCCGGCATGGGCAACGAGCGCCGCCCCCGTTTCGCCATCACCCGTCACCACATTGACGACACCATCCGGCAACCCCGCCTCGGTGCAGATCTCGGCGAAGGCCAGCGCCGCGAGCGGCGTGAACTCGGCTGGCGGCGCGACCTCGGTGCGTCCGGCGGCGAGCGCCGGCGCGATCTTCCAGGCGAGCATCAGCAGCGGGAAGTTCCACGGGATGATCTGGCCGACGACGCCGGCCGGCCTGAAGCCGGGGAACTCGCGCTCGAGGTTCTGCGCCCAGCCTGCATGGTGCAGGAAGTGGCGGATCGCCAGCGGCACGTCGATGTCGCGGCTCTCG
>CAZUKI010000027.1:4709-17762 GCA_964620785.1 uncultured Aestuariivirga sp. | reverse complement strand
GTTTTCTTTGGCATGGCTGCGGGCCGCGTGCTTCTCACGACAGAATTTGACTCATGGCGAATGATCCATTAGGAACAAAACAGGAACAATGTCCGCATCCCTGCCCCATAGCCAGCATGAGCCCGCTGATGAAAAGCCCCCTCGCCTGGACGGCTTTGTCGCGCATGGGGCCTTGCATGAGGTCTTTGCCGCGCGGCCCGCAGATGCTGCGGCGGCAACCTGTTTTGCCCTCGGGCTGTTAAAGCCCCGCCGCCTGTTCTGGCTGCGCCAGGAACTTGTGCAGGTGGAAAGTGGCGCTCTTTACGCGCCGGGCCTTGCAACGCTCGGGCTGGATCCCGCGCAGGTGGTCATCGTCACCTTGCGTGATGCCCTGTCGGTTCTGCAGGCGGGCCTGGAAGTGGCCCGGACCAAGGGACTGCCTGCCGGCATCATCGAACTGTGGGGAGCGGAGCCCTACACCCTCACCGCAAGCCGCAAGCTTGTGCTGGCGGCCAAGGCTTCAGGCATCACGCTGTGCATGATCAACCATGCGGTGGAGCCAGCCCCCAGCGCCGCAGAAACCCGCTGGCAGGTCAAGCGCCTGCCTTCGCAAAACCTGGCGGGCCAGGCGCCCGGCATCCCGGCCCTTGAAGCAACCCTGCTCCGTCACCGCAGCAACGCCCGCGCGGGGCAGGTCTGGTCAGTGGAGTGGAACAATGAAAAGCGGTGTTTCGAAACCAGGGGCCAAGCAAGCTTCGCCAGCACCCCGCCGCTACCTGAGCCTGTGGTTTCCCTACCTGCCATTCGAAAGGCACCATTCCACAAGGCAGCCTGACGTTCCGCGCGTAATGGTTGAAAAACAGCGTGGGGCGTTGCGCCTGTCCGCATGTGATGCATTGGCGCATGACACCGGCCTGAAGGCCGGAATGATGCTGGCGGAAGCCCGCGCCATTGTTCCGGAACTCAAGGCACTGCACATGGATGCCGTTGCGGACCATGAAATGCTCATGAGGCTTGCAGGTTTTTGTGAGCGCTTCACGCCATTGGCCGCCCTCGATGGCAGCGACGGCTTGCTGTTGGATGTCACCGGCTGCGCCCATCTTCATGGCGGGGAAGAAGCCATGCAGCAGCATATCGCAGGCTGGTTTGCAGCGCGGCATCTGACATTGAAACACGCCTGGGCCGGAACACCGGAATGCGCCCATGCCCTGGCGCGGTTCAGCACCATCACGCATGTCAGGCCCGGCGGCGAAGCCCAGGCCGTGGCCCGCCTTCCCGTCAGGGCACTTGAATGCGGCACTGAAACCAGCACGGCCCTGATCCGCTCAGGCTTGAAAACGCTGGGTGACCTGGCTTCACGCCCAAGTGCGTTGCTGACATCACGCTTTGGCCCTGCACTCACCACGAGGCTGCATCGCATCCTGGGCCGGGAAGATGTGCGCCTGACGCCCATGCGCCCACCACCTGCGCTTGCCGTTGAGCAATTCTTTGCCGAGCCCTTGCAAAACGCCACTATCATTCAGGCGGCACTTTGCGCCCTCATCGAGCAGCTCTGCGCAAGGCTTGAGGCAACGGGCAAGGGTGGCCGCGCCTTTGAAGCGGTTTTCTTCCGGACTGATGGCGCCGTGCGCAGGTTGCTCATCGAAACCGCGCAAGCCCTGCGCGACTCCAGCGTCCTCACCCGGCTTTTCACCCTGCGGCTTGAAACACTGGCCGAGCCCCTGGAAGCCGGATTTGGCTTTGACGCGCTGCGCCTCTGCGTATTGCAAAGCGAGGCATTGCAGCATGGGCAGAAACAGCTTGATGGCAAGATCGAAGACGAGCGAGGAGAAGCAGAACTCATCAACCGCCTGATGATCCGCTTTGGCCGCGAAAAAATCCTGCACTTCGTTGCACAGGACAGCCATGACCCCTTGCGCGGCGCCAGTGCCGTGCCGCTGTCCGTTCCCCGCACCACCACACCCTGGTTGCCAAACGGCGAACCATTGCCCCGACCCCTGCAGCTGTTTTCTCCGCCCCAGCCCATCGAGGCCATGGCCGAAGCACCCGACGGCCCTCCCATGCAGTTCCGCTGGCGCAAGGTGCTGCATCAAACCAGGGCCGCCGAAGGACCGGAGCGCATTGAAAGCGAATGGTGGCGCGATGGCCCAAAACTGCCGCGGGACTATTACCGCGTAGAGGACAGGGACGGCACGCGGTTCTGGATTTTTCGCGAAGGACCTTTCGTGGCGGATGGATCACGCAGCCGCTGGTTCCTGCACGGACTGTTTCCATGAGCGGTTTTGCCGATCTTGTCTGCGCCTCCAACTTTTCCTTTCTCAGAGGCGCATCAACAGCACAGGATCTGGTCCTGGCGGCCTTGCTGCTTGGCCATACCGGCATCGGCATTGCCGACCGCAACAGCATGGCGGGCGTGGTGCGGGCCTTCGCGGCGGTGCGCGACCTGAAAGAAGGCGGAGCACTGCCGCCAGTGAAACGCCGCATCGGTTCCGGTCCCGGCGAATATCACTACGAGCCGGCGGAACCAGAAAAAGAAACCGCCGAGGCCAGGGCTCTGCGCGATGCCGTCCAGGCCCAGGCACAGGCCTTCAAGCTCGTCACAGGCACAAGGCTGGTGTTCAGCGACGGCACGCCGGACATTGTGGCCCATCCTGAAAACCGCAACGGCTGGGCACGGCTCTGCCGCCTGCTCACCAGGGGCAATATGCGCTCCGGCCAGAAGGCCGCCTGCGATGTCAGGCTTGATGACCTTCTTGCCGACACCCGTGACCTGCTGCTCATTCTCATGCCGCCCCCCAACCGGCAGAAGCTCGGCCCTGTCATCGCAAGGCTCACCGATGCAGCCGCCGGCGCGCTATGGATCGGCGCAACCATGCCAAGGCGCGGCGATGACCGGCGCAAGTTGGCGGGACTGGCCAGCCTCGCTGCGCGCCACAATGTTCCCCTGATCGCCACCAGCGATGTTCTCTATGCCGATCCGTCACAGCGCGAGTTGCAGGATATCCTGACCTGCATCCGCGAAGGCCGCACCATTGAGAATGCCGGGCGCCTGCTGGAGGTGAATGCCGAACGCCATTTGAAACACCCGAAGGAAATGGCGCGGCTCTTTGCTGATTGCCCTGATGCCATTACCGAGACACAGAACTTCCAGGACCGTGTTTCCTTTTCCCTCGCGCAACTGCGCTATGAATATCCCGATGAGCCCGTGCCGCCGGGCAAGGATGCACATGTCTGGCTCGAAACGCTGACCTGGCGCCATGCCGCACAACGCTATCCGCAAGGCGTTCCGCACAAGGTTGAAAACCTGCTCCATGCCGAACTCAGGCTCATCAAGAAACTGGATTACGCCCGCTATTTCCTGACCATCCACGACATCGTGCGCGTGGCGGAAGACAAGGGCATCCTGTGCCAGGGCCGGGGTTCCGCCGCCAATTCCGCTGTCTGCTATGTCCTGGGCATCACCTGTGTTGACCCGGCGGAAAATGACCTGCTTTTCGCCCGCTTCATCTCTGAAGAGCGGCGCGAGCCGCCCGACATTGACGTGGATTTCGAGCATGAGCGGCGTGAGGAAATCATCCAGCACATCTATGATCGCTATGGCCGTGAACGGGCGGGCCTTGCCGCAACGGCCATCTGCTACCGTTCCAAAAGCGCCATCCGTGAGGTGGGCAAGGCCTTTGGCCTGTCGGAAGACGTGACGGCGGCCCTTTCGGGCACGCAATGGCGAAGCTGGGGCTCGCGGATCACAGATGCCCAGGTCCGCCAGGCCGGGCTTGACCCCGGCAACCCCAGGCTGGCCCGCGCCGTTGCTTTCGCAGGCCGCATCACAGGCTTTCCGCGCCACCTGTCACAGCATGTGGGCGGTTTCATTCTCACCCGTGGCCGTCTCGATGAACTGGTGCCCATCGGTCATGCCGCCATGGAAAAACGCACCTTCATAGAATGGGACAAGGATGACATCGACACGCTGGGCCTGATGAAGGTCGATATCCTGGCGCTGGGCATGCTCACCTGCATCCGCAAGGCGTTTGAATATCTCCACGCGCATACCGGAACGCGGTTTGACCTCACCAGCATCGGCGGCGGTGATGTCGCGACTTACGACATGCTGTGCCGGGGCGATTCCATCGGGGTGTTCCAGGTGGAAAGCCGCGCCCAGATCAACATGCTGCCGCGCCTGCGCCCGCGGGAATTCTATGATCTCGTCATCCAGGTGGCGATCGTCCGCCCCGGCCCCATACAGGGCAACATGGTGCACCCTTACCTGCGGCGGCGTTCGGGCAAGGAGAAGATCACTTTTCCGTCGCCTACGCCCGAACATGGTGACGCGGATGAATTGCTGCAGGTTCTCGGCAAGACCAAGGGTGTGCCCCTGTTCCAGGAACAGGCCATGCGGCTGGCGATCGTCGCCGCAAAATTCTCGGACGTCGAAGCCAACCAGTTGCGCCGCGCCATGGCCACGTTCCGCAATGTCGGCACCATCCACAACTTCGAACACTTGATGGTCGGACGCATGGTGGAGCGCGGCTATGATCCGGAATTCGCCGCCAACTGCTTCGAGCAGATCAAGGGTTTCGGCTCCTATGGCTTTCCCGAAAGCCACGCCGCCTCCTTTGCCAAGCTGGTCTATATCTCGTCATGGATCAAATGCCACCACCCGGCAGTGTTCGCCTGCGCCCTGCTCAACTCCCAGCCCATGGGTTTCTACGCACCAGCGCAGATCGTCAGGGATGCACGCGAGCACGGTGTTGAGGTGCGGGCGGTGGATATCAATCACTCGCAATGGGACAATTCACTTGAGGCAAAGCCTGATGGCAGCCTTGCCCTGCGCCTGGGCTTCAGGCAGTCGGAAGGCATCCAGCAGGCCGAGGCGTTGCGGATTCTCGAGGCGCGCCAGCAGGGCTATGCCTCAGTGGAGCAGCTTTCGGTGCGCGCCAGGCTGCACGGCCGCCCGATGCGGGCACTGGCAAACGCCGATGCCTTCCGTTCGCTGGGGCTTGACCGGCGCCTGGCGCTCTGGGCCGTGCGCCGCCTGCCCGACGATGATCCCCTGCCGCTTTTTGCCCATGCCCGGGCTGATGAACTGGCAGCAGAACCCGATGCCGCGTTGCCGGACATGAGCCTTGGGGAACATGTGGCGGCGGACTACCAGACCTTGCGCCTTTCGCTCAAGGCGCATCCCATGCAGATCCTGCGCGGACTCTTCGCAGCCGAAAAAATCGCGACTTCAGAAGACATCCGGAACATGCGCGATGGCGCGAGGGCGACCATGGCCGGCATTGTCCTGGTCCGGCAAAGGCCAGGGAAAGGCAATGTCGTTTTCATCACGCTGGAAGATGAGCTTGGCGTCGTGAATGTGGTGCTGTGGGCAAGACAGCTTGAATCCTTCCGCAAGGAGGTGATGGGCGCGCGCCTCATGCAAGTCAGAGGCACGGTGCAGAAAGGCGAAGAAGGCGTTGTTCACCTGATGGCAACACATGTGGCCGACCGCTCCCTTGAACTTGAAAAGCTGTGGCTGGCCAAGGAGGAAGTGGCCGATCTCGCCAAGTCGGAACGCGCCTGGCACCCGCGCAATGTGCGCCTGCTGCCGCAAAGCAGGGATTTCCATTGATGCGCCGGCATTTGCAACTTCAAAACCAATCAAGTCTGCTGGGCTTGCCCCGGCACGCCCGCAACAGAAGCCCGCCTTGTCAGGCCGCACTCCATGCGCTTCTGGGGCGGGGCGCCATTATGCCAATTGGCATGAGGCGAAAGTTGCTCCGCCGCCCAATGGCCCATCATGCGATGGGGAAGGATGACCGTCGTGAGCTGCGGCATCAGATGACGCGAAATTTCTTCATCATCATAACCGACAACCGACATGTCCTCCGGAATCCGCAGCCCGGCTTCCTTGAGTGCCTCATAGCAACCAATGGCCATCCGGTCGTTCTGGCAAAAGATTGCGGTCGGGCGCTGCTTCAACGACAAAAGCTTGCGCGTGCACTCGTAGCCGGCACTCGGCGACCAGTTTCCCTGAAGCACGATGTGCGGGTCGAACGAAAGGCCAGCATCGATGAGAGCGCGACGATAGCCCTTCAGCCTATCTCTTGCAGCTTCCATCCAGGGCTCACCCGTAATCATGGCGATCCGCTTGTGGCCCTGCGCAATCAGGTGAGCCGTGGCGTCATGCCCGCCTTCAACTTCCGCAGGCACGACCGACGGCAGGTCGGCGGCTTCGGTGTAGCAATTGAGAAGAACGACAGGGAGGTTTGCATCGCGGATGAAGGAAGGCAGGCTGACGCGGCGGGTGAAGATCGTCATATAAACAAGAGCATCCACGCCATGCGCCAGGAGTGTGCGAACAGTCTTCTCTTCCATCTCGGAATCGCTCATGGTCTGCGCAACCAGAACGACCCTGCCATCTTCCCAACACGCCTGTCGCAGGCCTTCAATCGCAACCACGGCTTCAGGACTTGTGGCCAATTGATCGACCAGGAACCCGATGGTGCCACTGAGCTTCGGCCTGACCTTCAGCGCCACAGGTTCATGAACAAATTGCGGCGCGGCGTAGCCAAGCGCCAAGGCCGCCTCAATGACGCGGGACTTTGTCGTTGCGGAAATTTTCACGCCCGCTGCATTGTTCAAGACAACAGACACCGTTGCCTGCGAACAACCGGCAGCGCGCGCAATGTCTGTCATCGTGACACGGCGTGACAGGCTTCCGCCGCCGCCATTTCTGTCTTCCTGCCCTGCCATAACGTGCTCGACCTGCTGCCTGCTACCCGTCCCCGCGCCAATCCGGAAGATAGTGCAGTCCTTGGCAAAGGATAAGCTAATATTTATTACTTGACTAATAGATAACCATCAGTCAGCTTATGAAAAGGTGGAAAAACCACCCTCATGGAGGAAACAAACCAATGCTGACTCGCAGACACCTAATCCAGGCGTCCGCAGCTGCTGCCGCCACTGCCCTGTTGATCAACAAGGCGTGGGCAGAACTGCCGAAACTGGCAAAGAAAGACACCTACAAGGTCGGTTTCGCACAGACCGAAAGCAACAACCCGTGGCGCCTCGCGCAAACCAAGAGCATGCAGGATGAAGCCGCAAAGCGCGGCTGGCAGCTGGTCTATACCGACGCCGCCGGTTCCGCCGCCAAGCAGGTGGCCGACGTCAATTCCATGATCGCCCAGGGCGTCGATCTCATCTTCCTCGCCCCGCGCGAAGAAAAGCCGCTCATTCCCGCGATCATGGCGGCGAAGGGTGCAGGCATCCCCGTCATCCTGCTTGACCGCAATGTGGACCAGACGCTTGCCAAGGCAGGCGAAGACTATGTGTGCTTCATCGGTTCGGACTTCATCGCGGAAGGCCAGCGCGTGGCCGAGTGGATGATCAAGAATGCCAATGGCAAGTCGAAGATCATCGAACTGGAAGGCACGACCGGTTCCTCGCCAGCCAATGACCGCAAGAAGGGTTTTGACGACGCCATTGCCGGAAACTCGGCCTTCACCCTGCTGGCATCGCAGACCGGTGACTTTGCCCGCGATAAGGGCCGCCAGGTGGCAGAAACACTGCTGCAGGCCCATCCGGATGCGGACATCATCTATGCCCACAATGACGAAATGGCGATCGGCGCCATCTCCGCTGTGGAAGCGGCCGGTAAGGTTGCAGGCAAGGACGTGATGATCCTGTCCATCGACGGGGGCAAGGAAATCGTTCAGCTCATCATTGATGGCAAGGTCGCGGCGGTCTGCGAATGCAGCCCGCTGTTCGGACCGAAAGCCTATGATACGGCCGTGGCATTTGCCAATGGCGAGGCCATCGAAGCCAAGCTGATCAACCCCGACCGCTTCTATGACGGAGCGAACGCGGCTGACTCCCTGGCAACCGCCTACTGATCCCTGAAGTCCCGCGCAACTCGCTGAACATCTCCCATGAGTTCAAGCGAGTGGCGCGGGCCATCCATCATTGGCACTTTACAGGACCGGCAGATGCCATAGTTTCTGACGCTCCCTATCTTTGGCTGGCTGTCAAAACATGGCAAATCCCATTCTCGCAATCAGTGACCTGTCGAAGGCCTTCGCAGGCATCCCCGCACTCGACAATGCGGCGCTGAATGTCCTGCCGGGCGAAGTGCACGCTCTGATCGGCCAGAACGGTGCGGGCAAGTCCACGCTGATCAAGGTTCTCACGGGCTATGTTCGGCGCGACTCCGGCAACATCCATTTCGAAGGACAGCCATTTGATGTCCACTCGCCCATGGCAGCACAGGCTGCCGGCATCAGCACCATCTACCAGGAGATCAATCTCGTTCCGAAACGCTCGGTGGCAGAAAACATCTGTCTGGGCCGCGAGAAGCGCCGATATGGCCTGCTCGACTGGCCAGCCATGGAACAGGAAGCCAGGCAGCTGCTGAGCCAGTTTGGCATCTCGGTTGATGTGCGCCAGCCGCTGTCGTCCTTCAGCACTGCGACACAGCAGATGGTCGCAATTGCCCGGGCCATTGGTTTTGACGCCAAGCTCGTCATCATGGATGAACCTACCTCCTCGCTCGATGCGCGCGAGGCCGAGGTCCTGTTCGAGGTCATCCGCAAGCTCCGCGGAAATGGAGTCTCGGTCATCTATGTCAGCCACAAGCTCGATGAACTCTTCCAGATCTGCGACCGGGTCACAGTCATGCGTGACGGCCGCACCATCCTGACAGCCGGTATGAAAGAGGTGAGCAAGCTGCAGCTGGTGTCCACCATGCTGGGGCGCGATGTGGCGAAGACAAAGGGCAAGTCCACGGGATTCGCCGGTGCAGATGCACATCATCCACAACACGAACCTGTGCTGATCGCAACGCACCTGAAGGACGGTAGGGCAGTGCAGGATGTCAGTCTTGCGCTGCGCCCGGGAAACATCACGGCGCTTGCAGGGCTTCTCGGCTCTGGCCGCACAGAAACCGCACACATCCTCTTCGGGGCATCAAGGCGGCAGGGTGGCGAAATCACGCTGGAGGGAAAGCCCGCAAAACTGGACACACCCGCTGACGCGATTGCTTCAGGCCTGGGTTTCTGCACGGAAGACAGAAAGCTGGAAGGCATCGTGCCCGAGATGAGCATCTCGGAAAACCTCATCCTGGCCCTGATGCCAAAACTGGCGAAGTCCGGCATTGTCGACGCGGCGCGCCAGGACAACATCGTCCGCGATTTCATCCGGAAACTCGACATCAAGTGCACCGGCCCCAACCAGAAGATCAGGGAGCTTTCCGGTGGCAACCAGCAAAAGGTGCTGCTTGGCCGCTGGCTCGCGACGTCACCACGCATTCTCATCCTCGATGAGCCTACGCGCGGCATCGATGTCGGCGCCAAGACAGAAATCCAGAAGCTCATCAGCGAACTGGCCGATGATGGCCTCAGTGTGCTCATGATTTCATCGGAACTGGAGGAAGTGCTCGAAGGGGCCGATCACACCGTGGTTCTGCGCGAAGGCAGGAGCATTGCCGAACTCAGCGAAAGCGAAACTACGGAAGCCCGTGTCCTCACTCTCATGGCGGAGGGAAATGCCCATGGCTGAGGCCATTGAGCGGAAGCCCGCATTCCGTTGGACGTCAACCTACAGCACCGTCGCTGCTCTCCTTGTCCTCCTCGTCTTCAACTTTTTCTTCACGCCGAATTTTGCCTCACTTCAGACGCTAAATGTCAATCTCACGCAGGTGGCGCCAATTGTCATCGTTGCAGTCGGGATGACGCTTGTGATTGCGACGGGAGGAATTGACCTTTCCGTCGGTTCGCTCATGGCGATAGCCGGAGCGCTGGCACCCATGATCTTTCTCGGAAAGCTTTTTCCGGTGGGACATCCGTATTTCGGCGTATTGCTGGCGATCTGCGCCTCGGTCGCAGTGGCGGGGCTTTTCGGGGCATTCAACGGCTGGCTGATCGGGCGCTTCAGAATCCAGCCGATTGTCGCAACACTCGTTCTCTTCATCGCCGGCCGGGGCATTGCCCAGGTTTCAACCAACGGCAACCTGCAATCCTTCAAATTCCCCGAGTTCCAGTTCATCGGTCTCGGGCGCATCTTCGGCGTGCCAGTCCAGGTCATCATCATGCTCATTGTGGCAGCACTCGCGGCCTGGGCCCTGAAGAACACCGTGTTCGGCCGCCAGCTTCTCGCCATCGGAGGCAACGAGCGCGCCGCAACCCTTTCCGGCATTCCGGTTAGGCAAACCAAGGTTCTCGTCTATGCCATTTCAGGCGCTCTCGCTGGCATCGCAGGTTTGGTCGTCATCGCCATCAATTCCGCAAGCGACGCCAATCTCGTGGGGCTCGGCATGGAGCTTGATGCCATTGCCGCCGTTGCCGTTGGGGGCACGCTTCTGATCGGCGGACAGGCATCCATCATGGGCACGGTGCTCGGTGCACTCATCATCCAGCTTGTGCGTTACACGCTTCTTGCCAATGGCGTGCCCGATGCGGCAGCGCTGGTCGTCAAGGCAGGCATCATCATCCTTGCCGTATGGCTGCAACAACACGGACGCGCCAGATGAACTTCAGCCAGAGCAGTCTCGCGCGCTACGGAGTGTTTCTAGCCCTTGCCGCCATCATCATCTTCGGATGGTTGCGCTATGACAACTTCCTGGGCAGCTTCAACATCCTGAGCGTGTTGCGCTACAATTCAATGTTTGCGCTCATTGCGCTTGGCATGTGCTTCGTCATCATGACCGGAGGAATTGATCTCTCGGTCGGGTCAACTGCGGCCCTCGGCAGTGTTGTATCGGCTCTGGCCAGTCCATATGGGCCCCTGCCCGGGCTTGCTGCCGGCCTTGGTGCTGGGCTGGTGATCGGCATTATCAATGCCATCGTTATCACGCGCCTGAACATCATGCCGTTCATTGCAACATTGGCAACAATGCTTGCAGCCAGTGGCTCGGCACTGCTCATTTCAGGCAACCAGTCGGTTTCCGTTTCCTACGAAAGCGGCTTCACCAATCTCGGACAAGGGAATTTCATTGGTCTTCCGACGCCAGTCTACTTCGTTGTCATCGCCTATGCTGTTGGTTCGCTCATCCTGAACTTCACCTCGACCGGCCGCACGGTTCTGGCCATCGGGGACAATGAGGACGCAGCCAAGCTGATGGGGCTGCCGGTCGACAAGATCAAGGCGCTGGTCTACGTGGCGAGCGGCGGCCTGGCGGGCATCGCCGGAGTGATCCTCGCTTCGCAATTCGGCGCAGGCCAACCCATCGAAGGGGTCGGCTGGGAACTGTTTGCCATCGCTTCCGTCGTGGTGGGCGGCACCTTGCTGACAGGTGGTGCCGGCTCGGTTGCGACAACACTGGCCGGCGCATTGCTGCTCGGTCTCATCTTCACTGTCCTGAACTTCGAGAACGGAAAAGGTTGGATATCTCTTTCCGCCTACTGGCAATCGGTCATTCGCGGCGTGTTCCTGCTGGCTGTGGTGCTGCTCCAATCAAGGCTTTCGCGGAAAGATTGACACGGTACATGAAGGTGCAGCCATCCTGGTCAGGCAGAGCTTCGCAGGTCATGGCAGATGCCCAGGGCATGAAAGGACTTCACGCCACGACAATACGATCGCCGGCGGGCGCAAGTGCTGAAATCCTGTCGCTCGGCGGCATAATCCGCACCCTGAATATCCCCTTGGGGAACGGCACCACGCAGGACGTTGTCCTTGGCTACGACAACATCTCCGGCTACGAGCAGGACACGGCCTACATGGGGGCCATCGTCGGCCGCTATGCAAACCGCATCGGCAATGGCCGGTACTCACATGCCGGCCTGACCCATGACCTTGACCGGAACGAGAAGTCAGCAACAACATTGCATGGTGGACGGCATGGATTCTCGGGGAAGACATGGACGGTAATCCAGAGTTCTGCGGAGGCCGTCGTCCTGCAACTCATTTCAAGGGATGGCGATCAGGGCTTTCCGGGAACCGTCAACGCGAAGTGCAAATACTGGTTCTCAGGCCCACGCGAACTGAGCTTCACGTTCACTGCAACAACAGACAAGCCAACGCCGGTCAACCTGTCGCAGCATGCCTACTTCAATCTCGACGGCACCTCTGACCTGCGGCATCACCAACTCCAGATCTTTGCGGATTCATACACACCGACTGATGATCTGCTCATCCCGACGGGCGAGATTGCCAAGGTCGACGGCACGCGACATGACTTTCGCCAACTGCGCGAACTCAGTGGCGGCAATCTCGGTTTTGACTGCAACTTCGCTCTCGATCCGCCGCCGGACGGCACGAACATGCGGCCTGCCGCCACACTCCGAAGCCGGTTGAACGGCCTCGAAATGCATCTTGCGACAACAAAACCCGGATTGCAGTATTATGACGGCCACATGCTGTCCGCATCCACTCCTGGAAAGCGGGGAATGGCCATTGGCAGGCATGCGGGGCTGTGCCTCGAGCCACAGTTCTTTCCAGATAGCCCCAACAAACCAGAATTCCCTAACTGCTTCCTCTCACCAGGAGAGATCTATCAGCACACCACAACGCTCAGTTTTCGCGATCTCGATTGAAATGGAGCGCAAATCGGCCGTCGAACGAAAGTTCGATGCAGGCACTCGCATCCTCGACATCGTATCGCCTAACCCTGTTTCTGCGCTTCCATTTCCCGGCGCAGTTCCATGAGGGCGCTTCGCATGCCGTGAAGCTGGTCAACCAGATGGAGAATGACACCGATGCCCTCGTCATTCGCCCCAATGTCGTGCTGCAACTCCTGGATGAAGCGAACGCGGGCGATGTCGATGTCGGCAAATTGCATGCCTTCCGGCGTCTTCTCCGGAACGAGCCACTCCTGTTCGAGCCACAGTTCCAGCACCTGCACCTGGAGCCCGGATGATCTCAAGAATTCCTGCCGGGTCATCTTCATGATCCCTTCTCCTCACGCGGGGTGAATGCCTTGCCGGCTGCCCAGCCTGCCACGAATTTCTCAAGCTCCGGGTCTGGCGGGCTCGGCAACACCACCTTCAGCTTCACGAGTTCATCGCCGAAGCCGCCACTGCGGCGCGGAGCACCCTTGCCCTTCAGGCGCAAAGTCGTGCCGGTGTTGGAGCCCTTGGGAACCGCCATGGTGACATCACCGGT
>CAZUKI010000027.1:851-4609 GCA_964620785.1 uncultured Aestuariivirga sp. | reverse complement strand
AATCAATTTTACCTTGGAGGTTGTGACAGCAGAAATGCCATCACAGAAACCCCACACAGATTTTCCGCATCAGCGGACGGCAGAGCGGTTCGACAACACATGCACTTTGCATGGCAACGCATGGTTCCGCCATATGCAACAGATGCCACATCTCGTCATGAAGGCTGCAAGTCGCGCATGAGATCCACATCCAGGGATTGCCATCGTCCGGGCACTGGATGGTGGCGGACGCAGTCAGTGACGAACGGGTCTCGGTGGCCGTTTGCGGGATAACAGGGAAAGAACAGGGAATTCCCTGGAAATCGGCTCTTTGGCCTTGGCATTGCCCCGCCCTTTTCAACGCAAGTTCAGACGTTTGAGCAGCGAATTCCCTGTAACCTGAACAGGGAATTTTGCCGGACCAAGCAGGGATTTCCGTAACCGATAACTGGGATCAGGGGTACTCGACCGAGGGCCGCGGCTGGCGGGCACCACTACTCATTGTGCCTCTGATCCCCTCAGGACTACTACCCCTTGACAAACGGAACATAATGGGAGTACAATAGGAACATTTCGGAACGACCGGTGGGGGCCCCCGAAACACCAAAGACAACGCCTCAACAGGAAGGAGACCGATGAATTGACAAAACCGGAGAACCCAACGCTTTGACACTCGACATCACCTATCTCCCGCCTGAAGCACTTACCCCCTACGCGCGCAACGCCCGCACCCACAGCCGGAAACAGATCCGGCAGATCGCCGACAGCATCAAGGCATTCGGCTTCACCAACCCCCTCATCATCGACAAGGACGGCATGATCCTCGCAGGGCACGGGCGGCTTGCTGCCGCCCAAGAGCTTGGCCTGGAGAAGGTGCCCTGCGTGCGGATCGAGACCATGTCACCAGCCCAGAAGCGGGCCTATGTGCTGGCTGACAACAAGCTCGCCCTCAATGCCGGCTGGGACGAGGAAATTCTTGCGGAAGAGCTCGAGGCCCTGCTTGCAGTCGATGAGGGCTTCGATGTCGCGGTGACGGGCTTCACGATTGCCGAAGTGGACAGCCTCATTACGGGAAAGACTGTAGAGGAAGATGGCGATCCGGCAGATGATGTGGTTCCGGACCATGTTCCTTGCCGCTGCAGGGAGGGCGATCTCTGGCAGCTGGGACCGCACCGCCTGGCCTGCGGCAATTCCCTGGATCCGGCGGTGGTCGAGATCCTGATGGCTGGCGCATCGGCCCGCATGGTCTTCACCGACCCGCCCTACAATGTGCCCATAGACGGCCACGTCTCGGGGCTGGGCAAAGTCAGGCATCGTGAGTTTGCCTTCGCCTCCGGAGAGATGACCAGGGAGGAGTTCACGGCCTTCCTGCGCCAGAGCTTCGAACAGCTGGTGAGGCACAGCATGGATGGCTCCATCCACTTCGTCTGCATGGACTGGCGGCATCTGGGTGAGGTCCTGGAGGCAGGCGAAGGCATCTACACGGAACTCAAGAACCTGATCGTCTGGGCCAAGGACAATGGCGGCATGGGGTCCTTCTACAGGTCCCGGCATGAGTTGATCTTCGCCTTCAAGAAGGGAACCGCCCCTCACATCAACAGCTTCGAGCTGGGCCAGCATGGGCGCTACCGCACCAATGTCTGGGAGTACCGGGGGGTGAACACCCTGAAGGCCGGCCGGCAGGACGAGCTGGCGCTTCATCCAACAGTGAAGCCCGTCCAGATGATTGCCGATGCCATCAAGGACGTCTCGGGCCGGGGCGAGATGGTGCTCGACCTGTTTGGCGGCTCGGGCTCGACCCTCATTGCCGCTCACAAGACAGGGCGCGTTGCCTGTCTTTGTGAGCTCGATCCTGTCTACTGCGACCGGATCATCGCCCGCTACGAGACTTTCGCCAAGGACGAGGCTCTCCAACTCGCCTGCGGCTGGTCGGCACCCGTGGAACAGCGGATCGCCGCGGAATGAGCAGCGACGAGCGACAGCTGACGAGGCTTCCGGCTCCTGTGACCTATGACGTCGGCTACGGCAAGCCACCTGCCAAGTCCCGCTTCAGGCCCGGCCAGTCCGGCAATCCCAGGGGAAGGCCAAGGGGCAGGAAGAACAAGGCTCCCGCCCTTCACGAAGAGCGCCTCAAGGCGATCATCCTCGATGAGGCCTACCGGACGATCAAGGTCAATGACGGCGAAAAGCAGATCTCGGTTCCCATGGCCCAGGCCATCGTCAGGTCCATGGCAGTCACGGCTGCCAAGGGGAACACGAGAGCTCAGAGGCTCTTTGCCGAGCTTCTCGCCACGACAGAGAACTCCAACAAGAAACTGAGTGATGAGTGGCTAGAGACGGCCATCACCTACAAGGTCGAATGGGAGCAGGAGATCGAGCGCTGCAGGAGGCTTGGTCTGCCCGAGCCTTTACCCCTGCCCCATCCGGACGACATCATCATCAACTTCCGGGGCAATGGACCACCTGTTGAGATCCGCGGTCCCATGAGCAGGGAAGAACTAGCCGACCTCAGATGGTGGCTGGAGCGGAGGGACGAGTATCAATTGGAGCTCAGGGAACTCCAGAATTGTCTATCGGATCCAGAGTATAAGAACCTGCAAACCCAGGTCCAGGCCGACGTCAAGCACACCCTATACATCCTCTCCATCATCGAGCGCGGCATCGAAACGCGGGCCGGAAAACCCTGTCTGGAGAGATTGAAGGCAGAGAAGATCTAGCTGGAAAAAATCTTCAGTGGCAGGTCAGTTGCCGTCACTCAGAGAGGCTGACTGCGCCCAGTACAGATAAGCAAGTCCGGGTGAACTCCATTTCCGAAGAAATCAAGAACGTTCTGTACAGAACTCATTGCCATCCGCTCGGCGCTCTCCGCAGTAAGTCCGGCGATGTGGGGCGACAGGATTACCTGATCGAGCGTCAGAAGTGGGCTATCACATGCGGGCGGCTCATCATCGAAGACGTCAATTCCAGCCGCTGCAAGGCGCCCTTCGCGCAAAGCAGAAACAAGGGCGATCTCGTCGACCACGCCGCCACGTGCTGTGTTGACCAATATTCCAGACGGCTTCATTGCGGCCAGTTCAGTTCTGCCAATAATCGGTTGGTCAGACTTGGGCACGTGTATCGAAACTGCGTCTGCCCATGCTAGTCCCTGCGGAAAATCATCTGCAGGCTGGATCGCAGGGTCAGGCCAGGTGGCGCCACGAACGTTGGGGTCGTAAACACGCACCTGCATGCGGAAGGCGGAAGCCATTTGGGCGAGATGGCGACCTATGCGCCCATAGCCAATGATGAGGAGGTTCTTGCGATGAAGTTCCGTCGCGGTGAGGCTGTTGCGCCAATTCCAATCGCCGCGACGGACCGACCGGTCCGCAAGACAAGCTCGCTTGGCGGCCGCGAGGAGGAGCATCATGGCATGCTCCGCGACTGAGATGGAATTAACGTCACCAACGATTGCAAGTGCAATACCGCGTTCATTCAGCGACTGGACGTGAATGGCATCATAGCCAACCCCGTGCCGCGCTACGATCCTAAGTCGGCCTGCAGCGGCGATGGTATTGGCAGAAAGTGGTTGTGTACGAATTACAAGTCCATCGGCGGTGCCGATCAGGGGTGCGTAGCTTGCCTCGGAAACTTCCTCGACATAGTCATAGGTAAAACCGCGTGCGCGGTCGAGAAGCGCAATGCCGCTTGGGTGCAGTCTTCCGGCGACCAGGATGTGTGTCAAATGCACCACGCCGCTTGTATGGCAGCAGGTACGATCTGGCAGGACATTCCGTTCGAGG
>CAZUKI010000027.1:0-841 GCA_964620785.1 uncultured Aestuariivirga sp. | reverse complement strand
AGGTTGGGTGCGATCGGGCGCGGATCCGCCTAGGATTGTTCTGGGTCATGGCGCTTCAGAAGACCATCTGAGCCAGTTTGATGTCGAGGTAGTCGGCGATGCCTTCGATGCCGCCTTCCCTGCCCATGCCCGAATAGTGAGTACCGCCGAACGGCGCCTCGGATGCCGCCAAGGCAAAACTGTTGATGCCGATCATCCCCGACCTGAGGCTGGCAATGACACGACGGGCACGGGCGGGATTTCGGGTAAAAGCGTATGCTGAGAGGCCCATCGGGCAAGCATTGGCCCGAGCGAGGACGTCATCCTCAGTTGAAAACCGTGTGATTGCTGCTATCGGGCCGAAATTCTCTGCTGCAAAGACCTTCATGTCATCGTTCACATCGACCAAGACGGTGGGTTCGTAGAAGAAGCCTGTGTTGAATGCTGGCGGACGATGGCCACCGGCAACGATTCGGGCCCCGGCCTGGACTGAATCGGCAACAATTGCCTCGATTTCCTCAAGTTGGCGACGGTTGATCAATGGTCCCATTTGCACCGATGGATCCAGTCCATCTCCGAGTTTGAGGGCGTTGGCACGTTCGACAAAGCCCTTGACGAAGGCATCATGGATGCTGTCGTGGATGAAAAACCGATCAGGCGTAACACAAACTTGGCCAGCATTCGCAAACTTTGTCGGTACCGAAATGTTGAGGGCCAGATCCAGATCAGCGTCGTCGAAGACGATTAGGGGAGCATTGCCTCCCAGTTCCATGGACACCTTCTTCACCGTGTCGGCGGCGTCCCTCAGCATTTGCTGTCCTACAGCAGTTGAACCTGTAAGTGAGACCTTGCGCACCTCGGC
>CAZUKI010000026.1:0-18663 GCA_964620785.1 uncultured Aestuariivirga sp. | reverse complement strand
AGACGCTCCGGGTTTTCGAGACGCAGGGTGGCTGGAGCTGGGTGCAGCTCGATGACGACGGCTATGTCGGCTATGTGCCGAGCGATGATCTTTCGACAGACATCGTGCCCCCCAGCCACAAGGTCATCGTTCCATCGACATTTCTATTCACCCGCGCCCAGATCAAATCACGGCCGGCGGCAACGCTGACGCTCAATTGCCGTTTCGCCGGTGGCGACGCGGTGGAAAATTTCGTGAGTTGCACCGGTGGCGGCTTTGTCTTTGCCAGCCACTGCGCAGGGCTTCCGCATCGCAGCCGTGATTGGGTTTCGCTGGCGGAACAGTTCATCGGCACGCCCTATCTGTGGGGCGGCAAGACCGTTCACGGGGTGGATTGCTCGGGCCTCGTGCAGCTTTCGCTCCATGCGGCGGGACGGCCGTGCCCCCGGGATTCCGACATGCAGGAGGAAGCACTCGGCGGCGCGCTTCCGAAAGATGCCACGTTGCGCCGAGGCGATCTTGTGTTCTGGAAGGGCCATGTCGGCATCATGCAGGATGCAACGCGGCTGTTGCACGCCAACGGCCATCACCTGATGGTCGTCAGTGAAACCCTGCAGGCGGCGGTGACACGCATTTCAGCGAAAGGCTCGGAGATCACCGCCATCAAGCGGCTTCAATAGCCGCGGGCGCGGTCCACGAGATTTTCCAGCGTCCCGTCCTTCTCGAAGGCGGCGATGGCACCGGCTACATAATCACAGATCACCGAGGGTTCGCTGTCGGCCGCCGAGTGCGGCGTGAGATAGACTGAAGGGTGGGTCCAGAAGGGGCTGTCGGGCGGCAGCGGTTCCTTGCGGAAGACATCGAGCGAGACGGCCCGCAGTTCTCCGGCATCGAGGCTGGCGAGCAGGTCAGCCTCGACCTGCTGGCGGCCACGCCCGGCATTGATGATGACGGGGGCGCCGAGCGGACCATTGCGGGCGAGCTTGCGGATCAAGGCGCGGTCGATGATGCCGTCGGTGTCGGCGGTGGCCGGCAGCAAGCAGACGAGGACATCAGTGCGGGCCAGGAACGCGTCGCGCTCGGCGGCACCGGCAAAACTCTTCACGCCGGGGATCGACTTGCGGCTGCGGCTCCAGCCGGCCACGTCGAAACCGAGCATGGCGAGTTTGCGGGCCGCATCCTCGCCCAGGACGCCAAGTCCCATGACGCCGACACGCAGGGCGGAGGCAGCATGCTGTGGGAAAGAATCCCATGTCCTGCTGTGCTGGTTCGCCATGATGCGGGCCTGCTGGCGATGGTGCATCAGCACATGCATGACGACATGCTCGGACATGCGCATGGTGAGATCCGGGCTGTTGACGCGGACGATGGGAATGCCATCCGGCAAGGTGGGGTCCGAAAGAATGGCATCGACGCCCGCCCCCAGCGAGAAGATCACCTTGAGGTTGGGAAGCTCACGCAGCACATGGGGCGGCGGCAGCCAGGCGGCGGCATAGTGGACGTCGGCGGCATTGCCGATATCGGGCCATTTGCGGATGTCATGGCGCGGCAGTGCCGTGCGCATCTGGCGGGCCCAGGCCTCGCCGTCCCAGGTTGGCGTCACGAACAGAAATGCACTCATTGCTTTACCACGTCTTGGCTCGGTTTCAGGTTGAGGGCGGCGGCAAGCAGGGCCCTGGTGTAAGGCTCCTGTGGGCTGTCGAAAATCTGTTGCCCGCTCCCGCGCTCAACCACAAGGCCGTTCCGCATGACGATCACCTCGTTGGCGAGGGCGCGCACCACCTTGAGGTCATGGCTGATGAAGAGATAGCCGAGGTTATGGCGCTCCTGGAGCTTGCGCAGCAGGTCAACCACCTGGGCCTGCACCGACATGTCGAGCGCCGAGGTCGGCTCATCGAGCATGATGAAGCGCGGTTCGAGGGCAAGGGCGCGGGCGATGGCGATGCGCTGGCGCTGGCCACCGGAAAATTCATGGGGGTAGCGGTCCATGGTGGAGGGATCGAGGCCGGTCTCGGCCAGCGAGGCCGCCACCTTTTCACGGCGCATCGCCGCGGTGAGCGAAGGATTCTGGATAAGCAGGCCCTCCTCGACGATCTGCAGCACCGAGAGGCGCGGCGACAGCGAGCCGAAGGGATCCTGGAAAACGATCTGCATGTCCTTGCGCAGCGGGCGCATGGCCTTGCTCTTGAGCCCATCGATGCGGCGACCGCGATAGCTGATGGCGCCCTCAGACGAGATGAGGCGGAGAATGGCAAGGCCAAGCGTGGTCTTGCCGGAGCCTGACTCGCCGACGATGCCGAGTGTCTGGCCGGCCCTGACCTCGCAGCTGATGCCATCGACGGCCTTGATGTGTCCCACCGTCTTGCGGAAGAAGCCGCGCCTGACCGGAAACCAGACCTTGAGATTGTCGGTCTTCACCAGTGTTTCGGCACCGGGCTTCACGGGGGGCGGCGCGCCCTTTGGCTCTGCGGCCAGCAGCATCCTGGTATAGGCGTGCTGGGGATTGGCGAAGAGCGTCTTGGCCGCGCCCTGCTCCACGATGCGGCCGCGCTGCATGACGCAGACATCATCAGCCACGTTGCGCACGATGCCGAGGTCATGGGTGATGAGAAGGATGGCCATGCCGAATTCCTTCTGGAGGTTTTTCAGCAGTTCCAGGATCTGCGCCTGCACAGTGACGTCGAGCGCCGTCGTCGGCTCGTCGGCAATGAGCAGGGCGGGATTGTTTGCGAGCGCCATGGCGATCATCACGCGCTGGCGCTGGCCGCCGGACAACTGGTGCGGATAATCGGCGAGGCGCGTTTCGGGATCGCGGATGCCGACCTTGCCGAGTAGCTCGATGATGCGGGCCCGCAGGCTGTCGCCGGAAAGCCCGGCATGGAGTTCGAGGATTTCGCCCACCTGCTTTTCCACCGTGTGCAGCGGGTTGAGCGAGGTCATGGGTTCCTGGAATATCATGGTGATGTCGCGGCCGCGCACCCGGCGCAGGTCTGCCTCGTCCTGGTCGAGCAGGTTCTCGCCATTGAACAGGATTTCGCCAGAAGGATGCGACGCCGAGGGGTAAGGCAAGAGCTTGAGGATCGACAGCGCCGTCACGGACTTTCCGGAACCGCTTTCGCCGACGAGGGCAAGCGTCCTGCCCTTTTCCAGGGTGAAGGAGACATGATCGACGGCGCGCGTTTCCCGGCCGCCCTGGGTGAAGGCAACCGAGAGGTCCCTGACATCGAGAAGCGGCGCCGTCACCGGAAGGTCTTCCGCGGATCAAGGGCATCGCGCACCGCCTCGCCGATGAAGACAAGGAGGGTGAGCATGGCCGACAGCACGATGAAGGCAGTGGTGGCGAGCCACGGCGCCTGCAGGTTCTCCTTGCCCTGCTTGACCATTTCGCCAAGCGAGGCCGAACCGGCAGGCAGGCCGAAGCCCAGATAATCGAGGGCCGTCAGGGTGGTGACGGCACCGGACAGGATGAAGGGCATGTAGGTGATGGTGGAGACAAGGGCATTGGGCAGCAGGTGCCTGACCATGATGGCGACATCACCGAGCCCCAGGGCGCGGGCGGCGCGGACATATTCGAAGTTGCGGGCGCGGAGAAATTCGGCGCGCACCAGACCGACCAGCGTTGTCCACGAAAACAGCAGCAGGATGATGAGCAGCAGCCAGAAGGACGGCTTCACGAAGGCGGTTGCGATGATGATCATGTAGAGGGCGGGCATGGAGGACCAGATGTCGATGCCCCGCTGGAAGAGCAGATCCGTCCAGCCACCGAAATAGCCCTGCACGGCGCCAGCCGCGACGCCAATGAGCGACGACAGAAAGGTCAGGATGAGCCCGAAGGCGACGGAAATGCGGAAGCCATAGATGACGCGGGCCAGCACGTCCCTGCCCTGGTCATCGGTGCCGAGCCAGTTGAGGTTGCCGGCGATGCATTGCGGATCGGCGACGCCTTGCGGATATTTCGCGCAGGCCACTTCGCGTGACAGCCGGAAGGCGGGCCGCGAGGGAGCAGGCTCCGGCAATTCGAGGTTCACCGTGTTGTAGGAGTAGCGGATGGGCGGCCAGACCATCCAGCCATTGGCCTCGATCTCCTCGATGTTCAGGGAATCGCGGAAATTGGTGTTGGCGAGGAAACCGCCGAACTTGCTTTCGGGATAGTCCACGAACAGCGGATAGAGCATCTCGCCCTTGTAGGAGGCGAGGATTGGCCGGTCATTGGCAATGAGTGGCGCCAACAGGGAGAGCGCAAAGAGCAGTGTGAAGACGATGAAGGACCAGTAGCCGCGGCCATTGGCGCGAAACAACTGCAGTCGCCGTTGGTTGATGGGGGAGAAGCGGTCGGCGAAGGCCATGGCTCAATCAGACCTCGCGGCTTTCGAAGTCGATGCGCGGATCGATCCAAGTGTAGAGCAGGTCGCTGAGCAGCGCGATGAAGAGACCGAACAGCGTCATGATATAGAGATTGGCGAAGACCACGGCATAGTCGCGCCGCTCGACCGAGCGGAACATGAGGTAGCCGAGACCATCGAGGGAAAACACCTGCTCGATCAGCAGCACGCCGGTGAAGAAGGCGGCAAGGAAGGCGCTGGGAAAGCCGGAGATGACCAGCAGCATGGCATTGCGGAAGACATGGCCATAGAGCACGCGGCGCTCGCTCAGGCCCTTGGCGCGAGCCGTCATCACATACTGCTTCTTGATCTCGTCTAGGAAGGAGTTCTTGGTGAGCAGCGTCATGGTGGCAAAGCTCGAGACGCCGATGGCAGTGAGCGGCAACACGAGGTGCCAGGCATAGTCCAGCACTTTTTCAAGCGGCGAGAGCGATGCGTAATTGTCGGAGGTGAGGCCGCGGAGCGGGAACCAGTCCCAGTAACTGCCGCCGGCAAAGAACACGATGAGGAAGATCGCCAGGATGAAGTTCGGGATGGCGTAGCCCACGATGATGACGCCGGAAGTCCAGATGTCGAAGCGGCTGCCATCGCGCACCGCCTTTCTGATGCCGAGTGGCACCGAGACCATGTAGGTGATGAGCAGGAGCCAGACGCCGAGCGAGGCCGAGACCGGCAGTTTCTCGGCAATGAGGCTGACGACCGGGCGCGAGGTGAAATAGCTCTCGCCGAAGTCGAAGCGCAGGTAATTGCCGAGCATCAGGAGAAAGCGCTCATGGGCCGGCTTGTCGAAGCCGAACTGCTTCTCCAGCTTCTTGATGAACTCCGGATCGAGGCCCTGGGCGCCTCGGTATTTCGAGGTCACTTCGCTTGAGCCCTGCGAGGTGTTTTCATTGCCGCTGTCGAGCCTCGAGCCGCCTTCAGGATTTTCAAGCTGCGAGATGACCTGCTCGATGGGGCCGCCCGGCACGAACTGGATGATGACGAAGGTCAGCAGCATGACCCCGAGCAGTGTCGGGATCATCAGCAGCAGGCGTTTCAGGATATAGGGCCCCATGCGGGTGCTTCACGTCTTCTTGAGCTTGGCGGCGGCTTCGGCATCGAACCACCAGATGTCCGGATAGCCGGGGGCATAACCCGGCATGACGTCGGGATGGCGCACCCGCGTCCAGTAGGCGACCCAGTCAGTCGCCTTGAACCACATGGGCACCACATAGTGGTTCCACATCAGCACGCGGTCCATGGCGCGGCAGGCGGCCACCAGCGTCTTGCGGTCGGGCGCAAGGATGATCTTCGAGATCAGCTCGTCGATCGCCGGGTTCTTGATCCCGACATAGTTGCGGCTCTGCGGGGCATCGGCAAATTCACTGCCGAAGAAGTCGCGCTGTTCGTTGCCGGGCGACAGGCTCTGGCCCCAGGAGGCGACGATCATGTCGTAGTCATGGGTCTTCTGGATGCGCTCATACTGGGCGGCATCGACGGTGCGGATGGACACGGAAATGCCCAGCAGCTCGAGCTGCTCCTTGTAGGGCAGCGCGATGCGCTCGAAGGCCTGCGAGTCCAGCACCATCTCGATTGTGAAGGCTTCACCGCTGCTGTTCTTCAGGACCTGCTTCTGGCCCTGCTGGGATGCAGTCCAGCCGGCCTCGGCAAAAAGTTTCTGGGCCTCGCGCAGGTTCTTGCGCCTCGCCTGTGGTGTGTCGTTCACCGGATTTGTGAATTCGGTCGTGAAGACCTCGGGGGGAATCTTGTCGCGCAGCGGCTCGAGCAGCAGGAGTTCATCGGCATCGGGCGTTCCCTTTGCCTCGAACTCGGAATTGTTGAAGTAGCTGCGCGAACGCTCATAGAGGCCGTAGAAGAGATTGGCATTGGACCATTCAAAATCGAAGGCAAGGTTCAGGGCCCGGCGCACGCGCGCATCCTGGAACCTGGGCCTTCGGATGTTGGGGGCCCAGCACTGCATGCCGGAGACGCCCTTGCGCGGCATCTCCTCGAGCTTGACGCGGCCATCCCTGGCGGCGGGAAAATCATAGCCAGTGGCCCATTGCTTCGACGAGCTTTCAAACTGGATGTCGAACTGGTCAGCCTTGAAGGCCTCGAGCAGGACATTGCGGTCCTGGTAGAACTGGAATTCGATCTCATCAAAATTGTGCTGGCCGACATTGATGGGCAGGTCCTTGCCCCAATAATCGGCAACGCGACGCAGGAGATAGGACTGGCCGGGCTTCAGCGTGGCAATCTCATAGGGGCCCGAGCCCAGGATGGGCTCAAGCGTCGAGGCCGAGATGTCGCGGTCCCTGCCCGCCTGGTCCTTGCCGGTCCACCAGTGCTTGGGCACGATCGCCAGCTGGCCGCTGATGTTGGGAAGCTCGCGGTTTCCGGACACCGCGAAAACGAAAGTCACTTCCCGGTCGCCGCTCTGCTCGGCCTTCTTGATATCCTTGTAATAGGCAGCGGACTGGGTGTTGTTGGCCTTCTGGCTGTCGAGCGAGAACACCACGTCCTCTGGCGTTATCGGCGTGCCGTCATGAAAGCGCGCCTCGGGGCGCAGGCGGAAGACAACTTGCGAGAAGTCTTCGGGGTACCAGAAGCTTTCGGCAATCAGGCCATATTCGGCAGAAGGCTCATCGAGCGGCTGCTGCATGAGGAGTTCGTTGACGCCGGTTGAAATGGAGTCACCCTTGAAGGTGAAGGGATTGATGCTGTCGAAGGAGCCGAGGGCCGCGAGCCTGATGCGTCCGCCCTTGGGGGCATCCATGTTGACATAGGCAAGCTGGCTGAAGCCTTCGGGATATTTCAGCGGCTCGATCAAAGTGGAACCGTGCCGAAACACCCGTTCCTGTGCAAAGGCCGGCGCCAGGCCGGCGGGACCGCCGAGGCCAGCGGCACCCAGCAGGCGCATGAGGGTCCTGCGTGTCAGCATCATTGCGTGTCCGTCCCGACCATGATTCGCATCACTTTTAGAGGAGGCCCTCCAGAAAAGAAAACACCGGCAGGAAGCCTGCCGGTGCTTCGTGGCCAAATCTGGCCCATGAATTCAGTAGGTGCCCAGCGCCGATCAGGGTGCCGGGAAGGGCTTCGGCGAATCCGAGAGCGAAGCGAGATAGGCAAGAAGGTCAGCACGCTTCTTGTCGTTCTTGATGCCGCCAAAAGCCATCTTGGTGCCCTTGAGGAAGCCCTTGGGATTGGAAATGAAGGTAAAGAGATTCTCGTAGGTCCACTTCTCCGAGGCCTTCTCGGTGGCGCCGGGAGAATAGGTGAAGCCCGGATGCGAGGCGATGCCCCGGTCAACCACGTCCCAAAGGCCGGGGCCTGTCTTGTTGGTATTGGCGTTGGAAAGATCGTGGCAGGCGGCGCAGGCCTTGGCTTCGGCTGCGCCCTTTGTTGCATCGGCAGAGGCCAGGAGCGTTCCCAGCGAAACGGCCGCCGCTTCGCCGCCGCCTTCGCCGGTGGTGGCCGCTTCGGCATCGATCCTGAAGCCCGGCTTGTCGGCAGACGGCGGATGGGGGCTGTAAATGGTGCCGGCCAGGGTTCCGAGGCCCATCACCAGCAGGCAGGTTCCCAGCACTGCTCCTGCGATCTTGTTGAATGTCCAGCTATCCATCATGTATCCCCAGCTCTCCCGAAGGGTCGTAAATCCGACGATCTAACTAAAGCTTTGCCCCAACAGCCGCAATATCTATAAAAGCCCCTTGCACAATTTGCCGCGCCCCAGCTTAAGGCCATGATCGACCACCAGAATACCATTGTCGTGATTCCGGCCCGGATGGCCTCCACACGACTGCCGGGAAAGCCCATGGCGGACATCCATGGGGCGCCGATGATCGTGCATGTCTGGCGCCGGGCGGTGGAGGCCAATGTCGGGCATGTGCTGGTTGCCGCGGCAGAAAGCGACATCGCGGAGGCTGTCCGCAATGCCGGTGGCGATGCCATCATGACCGAGGCCAAGCTGGCCTCTGGATCGGACCGGGTAGCGGCGGCACTGGCGCTGCGCGACCGCAAACGCCAGTTCGCCCATGTGGTCAACCTGCAGGGCGACCTGCCGACCATCGATCCCCTGGCGGTGCAGCGCTGCCTTGCCGGACTCACCAATCCGGGTGTCGACATCTCTACGATCGCTGCCGAAATCACCAGCGACAGCGAGCGCGACAGCCCCAATGTCGTCAAGGCGATCGCGCCCCTGTCGGGGACGCGTGAAGTTGCCTTCGCCCGGGACTTCACACGCACGCTGCCGCCTGGCTCACCGGGCCCGTGGTGGCATCACATCGGCATCTACGCCTATCACCGCAGCTCCCTTGAACAATTCGTGACCCTGCCGCAATCAGCCCGCGAGAAGGAGCGCTCTCTTGAACAGATGCGTGCCCTCGACAATGGCATGAAGATCGCGGTGGTGAGGGTCGATAGCGTGCCCCTCGGCGTCGATACCTTCGCCGACCTGGAGCGCGCCCGCTCACTCCTGAAGGACGTCGCATGAAATCCAAGCACAACGGCAAACATTCCGGAAAGATCGCCTACCAGGGCGAGCCCGGCGCCAACTCGCATATCGCCTGCCTCGAGGTTCGGCCGCAGCACGAGGCCATCGCCTGCCGCACTTTCGAGGATGCCTTCCAGGCCGTGAATGATGGCACGGCTGACCTTGCCATGATCCCCATCGACAATTCGGTGGCAGGCCGTGTTGCCGACATCCATCACCTGATGCCGCAATCGAACCTGTCGATCATCGGCGAACACTTCCTGCCGGTGCACCACCAGTTGCTGGTCAAGAAGGGTGCTGACCCGAAAAAGATCACCTCGGTGCACAGCCACGTCCACGCCCTCGGGCAGTGCCGCAAGGTGATCCGCGAGCGCGGCCTCAAGGCGGTGGTGGCGGTCGATACGGCGGGGGCGGCACGCGAGCTTTCTGAATCGGACGACATGACACGGGCGGCCATTGCCTCGCAGCTTGCCGCCGATATCTATGGCCTTGATGCCATCGCCCGCAACATCGAAGACGAAGCCCACAACACCACGCGCTTTGTCATTCTTTCACCACAGCGCCAGGACGCGGTGCCGGGCAAGGGCAGCGTCATCACGAGCTTTGTCTTCCGGGTGCGCAACGTGCCTGCCGCGCTCTACAAGGCGATGGGCGGCTTTGCCACCAATGGCGTCAACATGACGAAGCTCGAGTCCTATCAGCTCGAGGGCATGTTCTCGGCCACGCAGTTCTATGCCGACATCGAGGGCCATCCAGAGGACAGGTCGGTGAGGCTGGCACTCGAGGAGCTTGCCTTCTTCACGTCCTATGTGCGCGTCCTCGGCGTCTATCCGGCAAGTCCATATCGCGCGGAAATCGCCAAGCGCATGGCCAGCGCCGGCTGACGCCGCTCAGCCGGTGGTGCCGCTGGCATTCCAGGCGGGCTGGTTCACGGCAACGACATTGGCTGCATCGATGATGGCAGCAGGCTTCCAGGCCTTGAGCCGGGCGTTGGTCGCGGCGACAACCGACGGACCAAGCTGCTTCTCAAGCAGTGCGGCACGCTTTGCTGCCTCGGCATCATTCTGCGCGGCGGCGGCGGCATACCAGAACAGCGCTTCCGTCGCGTTGGCCCTGGTGCCGAGACCACGCTCAAACAGAACCGCAAGATTGAACTGGCTGTCCTTGAGGCCGTGGGCGGCACCTTCAGAGAACCATTTGTAGGCCGCAGCGTAATCAGGTGCACCGGCGTCCTTGCTCGCGGCAAGCACGGCAGCGTTGTACATGGCCTTGACGTTGCCGAGGCGGGCGGCACTCACATACCAGGAGCGGGCGGCCTTGAAGTCACGGGCAACACCTTTGCCACGCTCATAGAGCGTGCCAAGGCGATACTGCGCCGGTGCCAAACCCTGCACGGCGGCGCGCCCGTACCAATAGGCGGCGCGTGATTCATCCTGTGGCGCGCCCTGCTCGCCATTTAGGTAGCGCGTGGCCACGACAAATTGTGCCTTGGCATTGCCCGATGCGGCGGCCTGGCGCAGTGCCGCAGTGCCGACATTGCTGGCGGGCATCTGGGCGCCGGTTGCCGGCTCGCCCGAAATCAATGACGCGAGATCTTCACGCGGCGGTTCTGCGGCCATCGCGGACGTGAAAATGCCATCGGCGCGAACCGAACCCAGCATGCCTACCTGTTCCACAGGAGGGTCTGACAGTGGCGCCGAACTTCCCTGCGGGCCAGTTGGCGCTACCGCATCGGGGGCGGCACCGCCGGGGGCGATGGGCTGGCCCTGTGGCGCGGCGTCGTCTCCCACCGTGCTGTTCGACGGCGATACTGATTGCTCGGTCGTGACGGGGGCGACGGCCGGCCTGAACTTCTTCACGCCGCCCATCATGTTGAAGGTGTAGACGGAGGCGATGGCAAGCAGGGCGAGACCGATGAAGATCAGCCTGCGCTTGCTGCCTGACTTCTGGTCGGCGGGCGGCTTGAAGCCCGGCGGATAGGTGATTTCGCCGGACAGGCCGGGATTGACTTTCTTCGCCGGTGCCGATGCCGCTGCGCGGCGCTTGGAGAAGCCGAAACTCATGAGCTTGCGCGAGCCTTCTTCGCTGGCGCGGGCCAGTTCGGGGGCAACGGAACTCAATATGCTTTTCTGATGGAAGGAGGATTGCGCGGCTTTCCGCGCCTCGGCGATGAAGTCCTCGTTCTCGGCATGAATGGCACCGGCCTGCATGGCCTCGCGTCCGCTCAGGATGGTGTCGTCATAGGCAACGTCGCCACTTGCCTCGGCAGCATCCTGCTCCGGCAAATCCTGCTCAAAAGGATTGCCAGAAGGCGCGGCAGCGAGCACTGGTTCCGGTTCCTGCTGTGGCTCCTGGTGGAACTGCTGCGCCGGCGACACCTGCTCCTGCGGCGTGATTGAAGCCCAGGCTGGCAATTCTTCCGGCTCCGCTGCTTCGGGTGCATAGGGCGGCGCATATGCCTGGCGCGGCTCGGGACTTGCAACCGGGACCTGGCGCTGGATGATCGCCGTGCTTTCAAGCTCGGTCAGCTTGGTGACGATCTGCTCCAGTGTTTCATGGACGGCTTCCAGGGTTTCCTGGTTGCGGTGGTCGGCGCTGTCGGCGGCGCTGCGCACCGCATGAAGGCCCTGCTGCAGTGCCTGGATTTCCGGCGCCGCAGCGAGCGAATGCGGTGCTGCACCCTGCTGGTTGCTGTGAAGCGCCATCTGCTCAGCCATGCGGCCAAGGGCGTTCTCGGCCGCCTCGATCGCCGTCTGGCGGCTCCATTCCTTCTGCTGCTCGATGCCGTCGAAGAGCTGGTTGACGGCACGCTCAATGCCTTCGATCGATGTGAGCTGGCGCTCGGTGTTGTCGACGCGCCGCGCCACATCTTCCAGGCGGTCATGCAGTTCGGCGGCGGCCGCGGCGTGGCCGCCCAGTGCCTCGTCGAGCTTGTGGTCGAGTTCGGCAAGACGGTGCTCGAGTTCACCAAGATAGGGTGGGTTGTGCGCCTCGCCCTGCGAGCGTTCGAGGCGCTGCGCAAGATCAGCAATGCGCTGGTCCATGTCGGCGAGGGGGCCGAGATCGGGGCCCTGCGCGACGCGGGTTGAGAGTTGTTCGACCGCTACCTTGAGGGCCAGCACTTCACCACCACTCGCCCTGCCCCTGGAGGCATCTTCGATACGAGTGTTGATGCGGTCAATCTCGGCACGCAGGCGTTGCAGTTCGGCGGGGCCCGTCGTGTTGGCGGCCAACGAGGACTGGGCTTCGTGGATCAGCCCGATGATGCGCTGCTCGATGGCACGCAGTTCCTGCTGGCTGGCCTGCACGGCCTGGGTCTGGGCACGGTTGGCAAGGGCCTCGGCGGTGTCGCGCACCGTGTCGATGCGGCCCGCAAGTTCGGCAATCTCGCGGCGCACGAGGTCCGGCACCGAGCCCAGTGGCTTGGCATTTTCAGTCTGCTCGACGCGGCGGACAAGATCGGCAAGGCGCGATTCAAGCTGCGTGAAGGCCGGGGCCTCACGCAGCACCTGGTCATGGGGCGCCGACATGGCCCGCGATGACATGGAGGCGAGACGGTCCTGCAGTGACTTGAAGTTGTCACGGTTGCGCTTCTCGCTCGATTCCATGTGCTCGACGATGTTGCGCACCGCCTTCTCGAGAGCGAGATAGCCGGGTTCTTCCTCAAGGCGGCTGCCGCGGCCCTTGGAGGCCTGGATCGCCTGGGCGGCCTGGGCGCCCTGCGCCACCTGGCGGCCGATCGCCGACAGGCGATCGTTCACCGCCGTGAAGGCCTCGACGGTCTGGCGTTCATTGCTTTCGACGCGGGCCAGCACACGCTGCAGCGCCTCGGTGTCGGCGGCCTGCTCGTCGGCAAGTGTGCGCAGCGGGGCGGCAGCACTTCCGGTTTCGCGGCGTGACAGCACGGCAAGCTGTTCGGCAATGTCCTCAAGGCGCGAAGCGGTGCGCTCGAGGTTCTGGGTCGGATTGACTTGCCTCGACAAGAGCGGCCTGCTTTCAGTTTGACTGGCCGGGCCGTCATCAGCCTGTTCCAGAATTGTGCTGTTGAGCCATTCACCCAGGGTCATGCCGGAGCGCCGGGCCGCCTGCTTGGCGGCCTCGCGCACGTCAGGCTCGATGCCTTTGACGCTCCACGGTATGCCTGGCTTCATGCCCCTTCTTCTCCCAGCACCGCACACGCTGCCGCAGGCCAACAGAACCCACGACAAATCACGGCACGGCGATTATTCCATTCGTGAAAGTTAACGTTCTTGGTAAATATTCAGTTAAACTCTTGATCTTTCCCGCACTTCTGAACCGCGAAACGGATAATTCGCCCATGAAATCACCTGCTTTCGCCTTCGCCGGCTCACCCCTCAACCGGCGCTCGGAATGGCGCGCACCGTCCGCCGATTTCGCGGAAATTGGCAAAGCGCGGCAAAAACATTTCCTGCTGTGCCGCGGCGACCAGGTGAAAATCTCCGGCGGCAGTGTGGTCCACGAGGCAGCGCCTCTTGCGCGGGAGACGATTTTCCTGGGCGAGGACCCGCAAGGCGCGCTGTGGTTTGCCGCCTCGGCGGATGGGGATCAGGACCTGGTCTCGCTGCGCAGCGTGATGCTGGAGGGGCGGGTGTCGCGGGAGATGCTAGCGATGCTGGCACAGGCGCGCAGCCTGGTTCACTGGCATGAGTCACACGGCTTCTGCGCTGCATGCGGGGCCGCCAGCGAGATCTCCGATCTCGGCTATCGCCGCCATTGCCCGGCCTGCGGGCGCGATCACTTTCCGCGCACCGACCCGGTGGTCATCATGGCGGTCCGGCACGGCGACAAATTTCTCCTCGGCAGGCAATCAAGCTGGCAGGCCGGCATGTATTCGACACTGGCGGGCTTCGTCGAACCGGGCGAAACACTTGAAGAAGCCGTGGCGCGTGAGGTGCACGAGGAAGCAGGCATCGCGATCAGCAAAGCAAGCTATGTGGCGAGCCAGCCCTGGCCGTTCCCGGCGAGTCTGATGATCGGCATGATTGCCGAGGCCGTGGACGATGCCATAACCATCGACGGCACGGAGCTTGAGGACGCGCGCTGGTTCAGCCGCGACGAACTCAGGCTGATGCTTGCCCACAAACATCCTGATGGGCTTTATGCCTCGCACCCCTATGCCATTGCCCATCACATCGTGAAGCAGGCGCTCGAGGCCGAGTGATCAGCGGACGCGCGACAAGGGCAGGCGGTGAATGGCACTGCGTCCGAGCATGAAGACCTGCGCCTCCGGTTCGTCGAACAATCCGTCATAGGCACGCGATGCGACGCTGAGCGCCCCGGTATAGGCACCGAAGGCCGGCATGATGAGGCGGCGCTGGTCAGTCACGAAACACTTGGCATGGGTGCGGCGGCCACGGCTCACCACTGAGGCGCCGGGATGGAGATGGCCGGAAATCTCAACACAGCCCTGCGGCACCGATGCCGGAATGTGACGCAGCACCAGCGAGCCGATGGTCAGTTCGGTCACGGCTGTGCCGCCGAGCCCCTCTGGCGGATCGGGATCATGGTTGCCGCAGATCCAGATGGTTTCGACGGCGGCGGTCAATGCCCGCAGTTCGGCGCAGGCTTCATCATCGAGAATGGCATGGGCATCAGGCGCATGGAAGCTGTCGCCCAGCAGCACGAGGCGGCGGGCGGTCGTTTCGGCAAGCAACAGCTTCAGTTCGGAGAGTGTTGCATGGGTGTCGAAGGGCGGCACATGAAGGCCACGGCGTGCAAGGCTCACGCCCTGTTCGAGGTGGAGATCGGAAACGATCAGTGTTGCCTCGTCGGGCCAGAACAGCCCGCCTGACAGGTGTGGCACGAAGTTCGCTCCGGCAAGACTGATGGTGACGGCGCTAGACAAGGCGCGTTGCCTCACGCTCGAGGGTTTCAGCAGCTTCGGCGAGAAGGGCATCATCGGCCTCGCCGCTAATTGATTCGCGGCCAATGTCCAACAGCACCGGCACGGCGAGCGGCGAGACGCGGTCGAGCGCACGGTGCAGGATGTGGCCCTTGATGCGCTTCAGCATGGCGCCGAGGCGGTGGATGTCGATGAGGCCTTCGGCGGCATCATCCCAGGCGGCCTCGAGAAGGATGTGGTCAGGCTGGTGGGTGCGCAGGGCATCATAGATCAGGTCGGTGTTGACGGTCTGCTGGCGCACGGTCTTTTCCTTGCCGGGAAAGCGGCGCTCGATGAGGCCGGCGATCACCGCGACATTGCGAAAGGTGCGCTTCATCAAGCTGGATTCGGCGAGCCACGCCTCGAGATCATCACCGAGCATGTCCTCGTCGAAAAGCCTGGCGAGGGAGAGACGGCCAGCGTTGATCATCGCTGCCGGATCGGCGAGCATCCAAATGACGAGGGCATATTCAGAGGCAACGAAACCCATGGGCTTTGCGCCCCAGCGCTCAAGCCTGCGGGTGAGCAACATGCCGAGCGTCTGCTGGGCGAGCCTGCCCTCGAAGGGATAGCAGACGAGATAGTGCTTGTCGGCGCGGGGAAAGGTTTCAACGAGCATCTGGTCGGCGCGCGGCAGGGCCGAGGCCCAGCGCTGGGTTGACAGCCATTCGCCGACTTGTGCAGGCAGCGCCTTCCATTTTTGCGGGTCGGCGAGGATGCCGCGCACGCGGGCTGCCAGATAGGTCGAGAGCGGGAACTTGCCGCCGGCATAAGAGGGAATGCGCGGCTCGCTGGCGGTGGTGCGGGTGGCAAGGGCGCCAAACTCGTCAAGGCCCTCGAAGCGCAGGACCTGCCCGGAGAACAGAAAGGTATCGCCCACCGACAGTTGCGAGAGGAAATATTCCTCAAGTTCGCCCAGCACGAAGCCGCCTGTCACCATGCGGCGGGCCCCTGCCCTGCGGATGCGCGCCAGGCGCAGTTTCAGCATGGGCTCCTCGACGATGGTGCCGATGTTCATGCGATAGGTCTGGGCGAGACGCGGATGCGACAGGCGCCAGGTGCCGTCGGCCTGCTGCTTCAGCTTGGCAAAGCGCGCGTAAGACTTGAGGGCATAGCCACCGGTGGCGACGAAATCGAGGACGCGATCAAACTTCTCGCGCGACAGGTTGCGGAAGGTGAAGGCCGCTGTAACTTCGGCATAAAGCTCATCGGCGTTGAAAGGCCCGGCACAGGCCCGGCCCATGATGTGCTGGGCGAGGCAGTCAAGCTTGAGGACCACCGGATACTGGGTGTCCTGGGCGTTTTCGCGGGCGGCTTCGACGGCGGCCTCGCATTCCAGCACCTCGAAACGGTTGGAGGGCACCAGCAGGGCATTGCTTGCTTCATCCAGCCTGTGGTTGGCGCGGCCGATGCGTTGCAGCAGGCGGCTTGAGCCCTTGGGCGCGCCCACATGGATCACCAGGTCCACGTCACCCCAGTCGATGCCGAGATCGAGCGTCGAGGTGCAGACGACGGCGCGCAGCCGGTTGGCGGACATGGCCTCTTCCACCTTGCGGCGCTGGCCTACATCAAGGGACCCGTGATGAAGGGCGATGGGGAGATTGTCGTCATTGCCGGCCCAGAGTTCCTGGAAGAGCAACTCCGCCTGACTCCGGGTGTTGACGAAAACCAGCGCCATGCGGGCCCGCCTGATCTCCCTGTAAATATCAGGGATGGCATAGCGCGAGGAATGACCGGACCAGGGCACGCGCTCGGCGCTTTCGAGTATGCGAATGTCGGGTGGTGCACCGCTGCGCCCGAGCACGAGCGGCACCGGAGGGGTGCGGGATGGTGCGAGCCACTGGCACAGCGCATCGGGGTCCGCCACGGTTGCCGAAAGTCCGAAGCTCCTGACTTGCGGGGCAAGGCTCCTGATGCGCGACAGGGCAAGAGACAGCAGCACGCCGCGCTTCGAGGTGACGAGGGCATGCAACTCGTCAATGATGATGGTCTTCAATTCACGCAGCAGATGTGCGGCATGGGGATCGGCGATGATCAGCGACAACTGTTCGGGCGTGGTGATCAGGATGTCGGGTGGCTGTGACCTGATGCGCTGACGCCGCGAGGCCGGGGTATCGCCGGTGCGGGTCTCGATGGTGATGGGCAAATCCATCTCCATGACGGGCTGTTCGAGGTTGCGGGCGATATCGACGGCCAGCGCCTTCAGCGGCGAAACGTAGAGCGTGTGGATGCCGTTGTGGGGGTGGGGGTCGGCGAGGGCCTGCAAGGTGGAAAGAAAGCCCGCCAGCGTCTTGCCGCCGCCGGTCGGGGCAATGAGCAGTGCCGATTGCCCCGCAACGCCGTGATCGAGCATGGCAAGCTGGTGCGGGCGGGGCTGCCAGCCCCGTCTTGCGAACCATGCAGCGATTTTCGGATGCAACGCAGCCATGCCGCCGCAAGCTTGACCGTTCAGGGGTGATCGCGCAACGGGATGCCATGGCGCAGGACATCAGCAAACCCCTCACGCACCGGATGGTGCTTGCCGTCGCGCTGCCGATCATGCTGTCCAATGTTTCCGAGCCGATGATCGGCGTCGTGAACACGGCTGTGATCGGCCGGCTTGGCGATGCTGCCCTGATGGGCGGGGTTGCCATTGGTGGTGTCATCTTCGCCTTCCTGTTCTGGGGTTTCGGTTTCCTCCGGCTCTCGACCAGCGGCATGGCGGCACAGGCAACGGGAGCGCGTGACGACCGGGCGCTTGCCGCCCTCATCTTTCGCAGCCTCATGATCGGTCTTGCCATCGGCCTCGCCCTGCTTGCCGCCTCACCGTTCATCAAGCCCGCAGCCTTTTCCCTGATGGGCGGATCAGAGGCGGTGCAGGAGGCCGGAAGGGCCTATTTCTCCTGGCGCATTGTCTCGGCGCCGGCGGCCCTTGCCAACTTTGCCATTCTCGGCTGGTTCATCGGCCAGAGCCGCACCATCACCGCCTTCGTGGTGCAGCTTGCCCTTAACCTCACCAACATGGCGCTCAGCTCGCTTTTCGTGCTGTCCTTCGGCTGGGGTGTTTCGGGCGTCGGGCTTGCAGCAACCTGCGCTGAATATTTCGCCCTCGCCCTCGGCATCGGCCTGGTGCTGTTGCGCCTGAAAGATCTCGGACTTGGCTTTGACGCGGCGGCGGTGTTCGACAGGGTGCAGATGCGGCGCATCATCTCGGCCAATGCCGACCTGATGATCCGCACATTGCTGCTGCTCTTCGCCTTTGCCTGGTTCGCGGCACGCGGGGCGCGCATGGGCGACACGGCAATTGCCGCCAATGCCGTGCTCCTCAACTTCTTCGATGTTGCCGCCTACATGACCGACGGCTTCGCCTATACTGCAGAGGCAATGGTGGGACAGGCCATCGGTGCCGGCAAGGCCCAGCGCTACCGCCAGGCGATCCGGCTCTCGACAATCTGGGGCATGAGCTTCGGCATCGCCGCCGGATTGATCATCTGGTTTGCGGGAGAACCGCTGACGCGGCTGATGACCAGCAATGAAGCCGTTGTGCAGTTTGCCCTCCAGCACTTGGGCTGGGCCGCCCTGACGCCGGCTCTGGGAGCCGCCTGCTTCCTCTATGACGGCATTTTCACGGGGGCACTCGCCACCCGTGACATGCGCAACATGATGGTGCTTTCAACGCTGGCCTATCTCGCCGCCTGGTCGGTACTCGAACCTGCCTTTGGCAACCACGGGCTCTGGGCTGCGCTTTCCATCTTCTTCGTGGTGCGCGGGCTGAGCTTTGCATCGCGGCTTCCTGCCCTCGAGCGGCGAGCCTTCTCACGACATGAAAAAACCGCCGTCAGCGCATGACGGCGGTTTTGCAGAATTGGTAATCGACGCCTAGGCGATCAGCTTGCCGAAATAGGCAGCGGTATCACCCATGCGGTTCGAGAAGCCCCATTCATTGTCGT
>CAZUKI010000025.1:16812-18709 GCA_964620785.1 uncultured Aestuariivirga sp. | reverse complement strand
GCATGATCCGCCAGCATCAATTCTCCAAAGTGGAGATGGTTTCGATCACGACACCTGAACAATCACGGGAAGAACTTGAGCGGATGACGGCCTGTGCGGAAAGTATTCTGCAGGGTCTTGGTCTGCATTACCGCGTCATGAAACTCTGCACTGGCGATATGGGTTTCAGTTCACGCCTCACCTATGACCTTGAGGTGTGGCTGCCTGGTCAGAATGCCTTCCGCGAAATTTCCTCGTGCTCGGTTTGCGGTGATTTCCAGGCCCGGCGCATGGAAGCCCGCTATCGTCCCAAGGATGGCAAGGGCACACGCTATGTCCACACGCTGAATGGTTCTGGCCTAGCAGTCGGGCGTACGCTTGTGGCTGTGCTGGAAAACTATCAGAACGCCGATGGCAGCGTGACCGTGCCGGAGGCACTGCGGGGCTATATGGGCGGAGTGGACAGGATCGTGCCGGCCTGACAGGCAACCCGGCATTAGAAGTCATGGCGCAATGAGACTGCGCGCAGCCCATAACAAGACAGACAGGAACGGACAATGCGGATACTGGTGACCAACGATGATGGCATTCACGGCGATGGCCTTGGGGTGCTGGAGACAATTGCGCGGACCATCAGTGATGATGTCTGGGTTGTGGCACCCGATGAGGAACGCTCGGGGGCAGGGCATTCGCTGACGCTCTCCTACCCATTGCGCTACCGCAAGATCAGCGACCGCCGTTTCGAGGTCATGGGTACGCCGACCGATTGCGTGGTGATGGCGGTGCGCAAGATCATGCCGGGGCTGCCGGATCTCGTGCTATCCGGCGTCAATCGCGGCCAGAACCTTGCCGATGATGTCACCTATTCCGGCACCATCGCAGCCGCAATGGAGGGAACGGCACTGGGGCTCAAATCCATTGCTCTGTCCCAGGCCGTGGGCATCTATGACAATGGCGAGAGCTTTGAAGTTGCTTCTGCCCATGGGGCAGCGATCGTGCAGAAACTGGTGAAAATGGAATTTGGACCGGGCGTGCTGGTCAATGTCAATTTCCCGGATTGCCGGGCAGGTGATGTGGCTGGCGTCGAGGTGACGCGGCAAGGCAAGCGCGACCAGAACCACATGCAACTGGACGAGCGCAAGGATACGCGCGGCGGCACCTATTACTGGATGAGCTTTGCCCGCGAGAAGGGCAACCAGCCGGCCGGAACAGACCTTGCCGCTGTCTTCAGCAAGCGCATTTCAGTGACGCCACTGCACATGAACCTGACACAGCTCGATGCCATGGATGCGCTGCGTGGCGCCCTGGTGTGACTGGTTCGACCGCGGGTGAAAGCTTGAAAGATGGTGCCGGCTACAGGACTCGAACCTGTGACCCCCTGATTACAAATCAGGTGCTCTACCAACTGAGCTAAGCCGGCGCTTAGGCAGTGCTTCGCCGCCTCTTAACGTGATTGGCATGGCAACTGCAACTCCCTGGCAAATGCCGCGGAAGCACCCAGAATGTGGCCCATTCCGATGCAAATTCATGAGCTTGTGGAGAGTAAGGAGCGGGCATGGCTGATCTGAGGTTCACTTTTTTGGCGGTATCACTTGCCACGGTGCTCATGGGAACAAGCCTGGGGGTGGCCGGCGACAGCACCACGGCCATCGTCAACAGGACGGCGCTCGATGCCGGCGTCATCATGGTAATCTCGAATACGGATGGAAAGGGGGACTGCGATTGCTCCGAGAGCCTTTATGGCGGGCAAGGGCAGACCAGCAGCAGCACCTCGGGAGTTGAAGCAGTGCCGGTCACGATCATTCCCGCCGCTGCGTCGCCGGTCCCCGGCGGCTCGGCAAGAAGCAAGGCATTGCAACGTCTTACGGAAGTCAATTCGCGCAATATCTTCGCACCGCGCCGCTAGAAGCAGGCAGGC